>JBBQUI010000192.1:0-4823 GCA_038212575.1 Flavobacteriales bacterium | reverse complement strand
AGTGACCTTGCCAGGATTCAAACCTGGAACCTCCTGAGCCGTAATCAGGTGCGCTATTCAGTTGCGCCACAAGGCCAATTTAATTTCGCTTTAAGCGGGTGCAAATATATTTCTTTTTAATTTGCAAGGCAAGCTAATCAATAAAAAAAACTTTCTGGACAACTACAATATCAATAAGCATAGTTTAACTTTTTTTGAATTAAATTCTTCCCGAATACAGTTATCTTAGAATTTTCAATTCATAATTATAGCAGCTATGAAAAAGCAGACAGAAAAAAAACAGAACAGTAGGGCAATGGACGAAAAGAGAAAACCAAAAGAGGAAGAAAATACACCCAAAAGTGATAAAAACTGGGATCCGAATAAATCGTCGGATTCAAAGAAAGATAAAAAATAATATATGCACGAAATTGAAAAATACATCCGTGAGATAGAAAATTTTCCGAAGCCGGGTATTCATTTTAAAGACATAACGCCTTTGCTGGCAAATGTTGAGGCAACGGCATTTTGTGCTGAGCAGTTGGCAGCAATGATAGGCGATACTAAAATTGATAAAGTAGTGGGCATCGAGTCGCGTGGGTTTTTCTTTGGAATGTTATTGGCCCATAAACTAAATGCTGGTTTTGTACCTATTAGAAAGCCGGGCAAGCTTCCCTATAAAACCTTAAAGGAACCATATCAATTAGAATACGGACTGGATGCACTAGAAATTCACGAAGATGCAATAAAAAAAGGGGAGCGTGTTTTGTTGCACGACGATGTTTTGGCTACGGGAGGTACGGCGAGGGCTGCCTGCAATTTAATTGAAAGTTTGGGCGGCAAAATCGTACAGTGTAATTTTTTGATTGAACTTGAATTTTTAAGAGGAAAACAAAAATTGCAAAATCACAACGTTAAATCACTTCTGAAATATTAATCCAAAGAATTTTTCGTTACCCACAATTTATAGGCGAAAATGGCCATTTGAAGTTTTGATGCTTTCGCCAAATCAACTTCTTTTTTTGTGAAGCTAGGCAAAACCTTCTTATTTACTTTTGATAGGAATTTAAAAAACTTCTTTTTCATCTCACTTTAAATTTCTTATAATATTAATCATTTTGAAATAATATTTTTTTTAAAAAATGAAGTAAAAATCTATTCTGCACTTTTCATTATGGTGTGCTGTTGATCTACAGCTAATGATATATCTTTTATTGCGTCATTTCTATTTCCAAATGTTGATGTGGAAACCGAACCATTTTGGTTGTCTATTGTAATGGAAATGTGGGTTATTTCATCTTTACTGTCACGTTGCAGATTTTTGTAATAAAATGAAATGTTTTCTGATTCATAGATTTTTTGAAGTTCCATTAATTCCGAATCCGTGGTATTTTTGGTGATGATATGGGTATTTCCATTAAAAACTTTAATCGGGGACTGTTTTAAAATACTATCCCTTCTTGTTTGCATATGTGCTTCTCTTTGGGCGTGTCTTTCTTTCATTGCCTGCATGCGGTCATCCATTTCCTTTTCCATTTGGTCGCTTCTTTCTTTCATTGCCTGTCTTCGGTCTTCATGAGATTTTTCAGTATTTTTTGAAATTTGTTCTCCGCTTCCTTGGTTTATGAAGGCCTGGTTTGAACTGCCCTGGCTTTTAACCGAAATTCTTTTCCCTTCTGAAACTATCACAATATTATTTATGGGGTTTTGACTGCTCACGCTATAGTTTCCGGAATTATTGTTCAAATCTTTATAAGAAATTGAAATGGCAATTATTTCATTTTTGTCATTATAAATAACATTTGAATAATTAAAACCAAGTCCTTCGTCCGTCATTTGCTTTTTTATAATTTCCAGTTCTTCCTTGGTGGTTTTCTTGGTGATTACAATAGTAATTTGTTTCTCCATTGTTGTGTTATTTTCTTCTGGCTTGCTCTCTATACCGTTCGTGTTGAAAGATAGAAGTGAAAAACTGAAAAGAATCAAAATCAAGAATGAAATTTTATTATGAAATGTTTTATTGAAATCTGTTTCCATGGTAGTAGTAAATTACAAGGTTTATGCCAAAAATAAATTTGGGGAAATTATGGCCGTTAAAACTTTTGGGGATAGTCACAAATATACAATTAATTCTTTTTTGTATTTAGTATCTTCGCTGGCAATTATTTTTTATGGATTATTTACAGCTTTTTTTGGGTTTGGTTCTGCTAGTTGTGGGTGGGGAATTTTTGGTGCGTTCATCCGTTGCGCTTTCTTTTAAATTTCACCTCTCCAAAATGATCATTGGACTTACAGTGGTTTCCTTTGCAACGTCTGCTCCTGAACTTTTGGTGAGCCTTCAGGCAGCACTCAACGGTTTTTCAGATATTGCATTGGGAAATGTAATAGGGTCCAATATCGCAAACATAGGGTTGGTGCTGGGTATAACGGCAGTAATTTCGCCGTTGGCGATTGATAAAGATTTTTATAAATTGAATTGGCCTGTGATGATGATTCTTTCCATTGGGCTTTATTTTATTTTGAAAAGCGGAATGCAGATTTCCCGTTCCGAAGGAGTGGCGTTGTTGCTGATGCTTTTTGTTTATCTATGGGTTTTAATAAAAAAGGCAAAAAATAAAAGAGAATCCAGACCTGTTGATGACAGTATTGATGAAGGTTTATCTAAAGCTTCAAATTTCAAAATAATAGTTTGGTTATTGATTGGCGGTGTTGCCCTTTATGCCGGAAGTGAATTTTTGGTTATTGGTGCAGTTTCATTGGCAGAAGGATTTGGTGTGAGTGAAAGAGTGATTGCTGTTACCGTGATTGCTGTGGGAACTAGTATTCCAGAACTTGCAGCTTCAGTTATTGCAGCCCTCAAAAAAGAAAAAGCTATTTCGCTTGGAAATCTAATAGGTTCAAACATATTCAATATTTCTTCTGTATTGGGTATTACGGCAATCATTCAGCCAATTGCAGTTAAAAGTCCGGAAGTGCTCACAAATGATATTTTTTGGATGCTTGGTTTTGCTGCAATCCTAATTCCATTGGCATTTCTTCCAAAATCCTACCAACTTGGCCGAAAACGGGGAATTTTATTGGTTGTGGCTTATGCCATTTTTATAGGAACTACAATTCTAAAATAAGATTTATTTACCAATACCCCCTAAAAATTAAGGGGTGTTCATAAGTTATTCATTCATATTAATAAATTAATACTAAAAATTAAGGGGGTGTAGTTGTGTTTTTTATATTTTTGCGCTGTCAAACCATAAAAAATTCAATATGCCCACTTTAAGATTTCATGCTTTAAAGGAAACTTTTAATAGAGTTCCTATTCCTGTTACCGAACCTGAAAGACGTTCCGATATCTTCGGAAAAAATGTTTTTAACGAAGCTGCAATGCGGCAGTACCTTACCAAAGATTCCTTTATGAGCGTAATGGATGCCGTTGAAAATGGTTCCAAGATAGAACGCCATATAGCCGATCACATTTCAACAGGGATGAAGGAGTGGGCCATTGCAAAAGGCGCAACGCATTACACACACTGGTTTCAGCCATTAACGGGAGCAACTGCCGAAAAGCATGATGCTTTTTTTGAAACCATGGAAAATGGACAGGCGATTGAAAAATTTGGGGGTGGACAATTAGTACAGCAGGAGCCGGACGCGTCCAGTTTTCCAAACGGAGGAATCAGAAATACATTTGAGGCGCGTGGTTATACCGCTTGGGACCCAACTTCCCCAGCTTTTATTTATGGCACCACTTTATGCATCCCAACCGTTTTTGTTGCCTACACCGGTGAAGCTCTGGATTATAAAACTCCTTTATTGCGAGCACTTCAAAGTGTTGACAACGCTGCGACTGCCGTTGCAAAATATTTTGATAAAAACGTAACCAAAGTGATTGCTACTTTGGGCTGGGAACAGGAATATTTTCTGATTGACAGTGCTTTGGCCAAGTCAAGGCCGGATATTTCTTTAGCTGGGAGAACTTTATTAGGACATTCGTCTGCTAAGGGACAGCAATTGGATGACCATTATTTCGGCTCAATCCCTGCTCGTGTTCTTAATTTTATGCGCCATTTGGAAACGGAGTGTATGCTTTTGGGTATTCCTGTGAAGACACGCCACAATGAAGTTGCACCTAACCAATTTGAATTGGCTCCAATTTTTGAGGAAACAAATTTGGCGGTGGATCACAACTCCTTATTAATGGACTTGATGCATAAAATTGCCGAAAAGCACAATTTTAAGGTTTTGTTTCACGAAAAACCATTTGCTAACGTAAACGGAAGTGGAAAACACAATAACTGGTCTTTGGCTACCAATACTGGCGTAAACCTTCTAAGCCCGGGGAGTACACCAATGAAAAACCTTCAGTTTTTAACGTTTTTCATAAACACGTTGAAAGCAGTAAATGAATATGAGGAGTTATTGAGAGCTTCTATTGCCAGTGCGAGTAATGATCACCGTCTTGGAGCTAACGAGGCTCCTCCGGCAATCATTTCGGCATTTATAGGTTCTCAGCTTACAAATGTTTTGGACGAGCTTGAAAAAGTGACCAGCGGTAAATTATCTCCACAGGAAAAAACCGATCTAAAATTGAATGTAGTTGGTAAAATCCCTGAAATTTTATTGGACAATACAGACCGCAACCGGACTTCACCTTTTGCGTTTACAGGCAATAAATTTGAATTTCGTGCTGTGGGCTCAACCGCCAATTGCGCTAACCCGATGACGGTTCTTAATGCTATTGTCGCGAAACAACTTATAGATTTTAAAGTTGAAGTGGATGCCCTTATAAAGGATAAAAAGATGAAGAAAGACGATGCTATCTTCAACGTTCTTAAGGAATATATTAA
>JBBQUI010000191.1:0-4881 GCA_038212575.1 Flavobacteriales bacterium | reverse complement strand
ATTTAATCAACGATTTTGAAATGACAATTGAAGCAATCCCAATGTACAATCTTCGTCCCGAAGCTTTAAAATTTCATGAAAAAGGTCGTGGTAATGGCTATATCCTCGAAAAAAATGGCGAGCGAATCTATATCTCTGGCGATACCGAAGATATTCCCGAAATGCGCAATCTTAAAAATATTGACATTGCCTTTGTTTGTATGAATCTTCCCTATACAATGACGGTTGAAAAAGCAGCCGAAGCGGTTTTGGCATTTAAACCAAAAACTGTTTATCCCTATCATTATCGGGGCGCGGAAGGGTTGAGCGATGTTGCAAAATTTAAATCGTTGGTTGAAGCCAGAAGCCCTGATATTAAGGTTACACAATTGGATTGGTATCCAAACAAATAATTGCGATATTTACAATCAGCGAATTACAAGATTCATTCCCTAAAAACCTAAAATGCTAAATCTGTATTGATGAAAAATTACAAACTTCCCTTAAATTTAATTGCACTAACATTCTTTTCAGTATTTATTTTATCGAGTTGTAAAAACAATTCGGGAAAAAATTCCGAAGAAAAAGAAATCGGAAAAATGGAATATCCCGCAGAGTGGATGTACAACCAGCGCGCTTATCCAAACAATTACATCAACAAAGAAGCTTATAAAGAAGCAATTCTTCAAAGCAAACAAATTATTGCAAATAGATCTCCCGAGCAAGCTGGTGAATGGACATTTGTTGGTCCTTTAAACACTGGCGGACGTGTTACAGACGTTGCCATTGCTCCCGATAACGATGACCATCTTTACGTTGCCACGGCAACTGGCGGAATTTTCAGAAGTTATGATGCCGGCTCAAATTGGACTCCAATTTTTGACCAAGAAGCCAAGCTTTCTATTGGTGATATTGTAATAGCTTCATCAAATCCACAACGAATTTATGCCGGAACAGGCGAAGCCAATGGAAGCGCTACCGACGGAGCCTATTTTGGCGATGGAATTTACAGAAGCGACAACGCAGGCGATACGTGGACAAACGTTGGTTTGCCGGAAAGTAATCACATTGGCCGAATTGTAGTTGATCCCGCAAACCCAGACCGGGTTTTTGCAGCAGCTACTGGACAGTTATACGGTAAAAACAGTGAAAGAGGTATATATAGAACCACCAATGGCGGCGGAAGCTGGGAACAGGTTCTCTTTGTAACCGATTCAACAGCAGCGATAGATGTTGCCATGAACGTGGCAAATACAAACATTATTTATGCTGCAATGTGGGAGCGCACTCGTAAACCTTGGCAACGCGATTACGGCGGAGTAACTTCTGCAATCCATCGTTCTCTGGATGGAGGTACTACTTGGACTGAACTTGGTGTGGCAAATGGTTTGCCTGCTCCAAATGCACAAACTGGAAGAATTGGTATCGCTGTTTCAGAATCGGATCCAGCAACGGTTTATGCTCGTTTTACAACCAATGAAATTACTAATGAATTCAACGGTCTTTACAAATCCACAGACAATGGAAATAATTGGACGCTTGTAACACCTGCGGGAGCGTTGAGCGGAATTGACGCAAATTTTGGTTGGTATTTTGGAAACGTTCGCGTTAATCCAACCAATTCCTCGGAAGTGTATATTGTAGGATTCGATATTGCAAAATCTACCAACAGTGGTGGTTCTTGGCAAACCTTGCCTGGAATGCACGTAGATCATCACGCCCTGGATTTTTCACGCACCAATAGCAATTTTATGCTTTCCGGAAATGATGGAGGTGCTTATATTTCAAATAATGGTGGCAGCAGTTGGACTAAGTTTTTAAACCTTCCCATAACACAATTTTACAATATTGAAGTTGACAAAACACAACCAGAAAGACTTTACGGCGGTACTCAAGACAACAATACTATCCGTACCATTACTGGCGGGGCAAGTGATTGGAACGCTATTTGGGGTGGCGATGGATTTCACGTAAATGTAGATCCTGTAGATAATAATTATATTTATGTAGAATCCCAATACGGCAACTTGGGACGCAGCACCAATGGCGGAAACAATTTTACTAATGCAACAAGCGGAATCAGCGGAAGTGATAGGAATAACTGGAATACACCCGTAATTATTTCGCCTTTTGATAACGAAATATTGTATTACGGAACCAATAAGTTGTATACTTCAAACAGAGCGACCTTTTGGACAGCCATTAGCCCAGATTTAACGGATGGGCTTCACCCAAGTGGTTCGCTTGCTTTCGGAACGCTTACGGCTATTGCTTCTTCATACAACAATCTCGATGTGATTTATACAGGAAGCGATGACGGAAACGTAAACGTAACTTTTGATGGTGGTACAACCTGGACGGACGTCAGCGCTGGTTTGCCCGATCAATACATCACTTCCATCGCGATGGTTCCAAGTTATGATATGGTTGCCTATGTAACTGTTTCCGGTTTTAAATATTTGGATTATACGCCGCATGTTTTTAAAACTACGGATGGCGGACAAAACTGGATAGATATTTCTTCAAACTTGCCAAACATTCCTGTAAATGATATCATTGTTTATCCTACGGAAAATATACTTTTTGTAGCAACTGACTTAAACGTCTGGTATTCCAAAGACGATGGTACTAATTGGACGATTTTAGGGAACAACCTGCCGTTAACCGTAGTTATGGATTTAAAATTTCACGAACCAACTCAAACGCTTTATGCCGGAACCTTCGGAAGGGCGATGCACAGTTATGATGTGAGCGATATTTTGAGTGTGGGTGAAAATGAATTGACTTCAAATTCAATCAAAATTTATCCAAATCCAGCGATCTCGGAATTTACAATTTCGCAAAATCTTTCTTCGGAAGGAACTGTACAGCTTTACGATATTTCGGGGAAAAAAATAAAGGAATTGTTCCGTGGAAATTTTGGAACAAATAAAAACATCACAGTAAAAACTGATGGAATTGCTGCTGGAATTTATTTAGTGAAAGTGAATAGCGGGAAACAATCAGTTACAAAAAAACTTGTGATTAATAAATAAACCGAAAGCATTAAAAACGAAAATCCCGAGTCAACTCTTGAATCGGGATTTTTTACTTTCTACTATCTTTTACTGTTTCTCACAAACAACGCCCCAAATAGGCAGAGCATTTTTTGCAGCATTTATCTTTACATGTTCTTCGTCGATTACTTTAAAATCTGAAGCACTGGAGTACTGTTTGTCAAAAATTGCGGCAAGTGAAAATTTAGGATTTTTAAAATTCAAGGTTTTCCAATCTCCATCCGTTGTGTAAGTTCCTTTTTCGGAAATTTTTACGGCCTTCTCGTCAGTGTCGGGCTGAGGAATGCTTTTAAAATCAAATTTGAAAGTATTATTTTCAAAAAGTTGCAATGAAATTGAAGCAACTCCATTTCCTAAACTTTTATAGGAAACAGTTTTCTTTGAAGCTTCCACTGCGGTTTTCTTACTTCCGCAGGAAGAGATTGTTATCAGCAAAACAAGTATCAATATATTTTTCCACATAACTTATCGTATCAATTTTTTGTATTTAATACGCTTCGGCATCAAATCGCCGCCCAAACGTTTCTTTTTGTTTTCTTCATATTCACTGAAACCGCCTTCAAAATAATATACTTCACTGTTCCCTTCAAAAGAGAGGATGTGCGTGCAAACCCTATCCAAAAACCAACGATCGTGGCTGATAACTACCGCGCAACCAGCAAAATTCTCCAAACCTTCTTCCAAGGCACGAAGCGTGTTTACGTCCAAATCGTTGGTTGGCTCATCCAATAATAATACGTTTCCTTCTTCTTTCAGAGTCATTGCCAAATGAAGCCGGTTCCGTTCCCCACCGGAAAGCATTGATACCTTTTTATTCTGTTCGCTTCCGCTGAAGTTGAAACGACTTAAATACGCCCGAGAGTTTACTTGCCTGCCGCCCATCATTATTAATTCCTGGCTATCGCTGAAATTTTCCCAAATGGTTTTATCTAAATTAATATTGGAATGTGCTTGATCAACATAAGCAATCTTTGCGGTTTCACCTACTTCAAATATGCCTTTATCTGGCATTTCTTCGCCCATAATCATTTTGAAAATAGTGGTTTTACCGGCACCGTTTGGTCCAATAATCCCCACAATTCCAGCTTGCGGAAGTTTGAAATTCAAATCTTCGTAAAGCAATTTATCGCCAAACGCTTTTGAAACGCCCTTCGATTCAATAACGTTGGTTCCCAAACGCGGACCATTTGGGATGTATATTTCCAGCTTTTCATCCAATTGTTTTTGGTCTTGGCTCAAAAGTTTATCGTAATTCTGTAATCGTGCCTTTTGTTTTGTTTGACGACCTTTGGCGCCTTGACGCACCCATTCCAACTCGCGCTCCAAGGTTTTTTGACGTTTTCCGGCCTGTTTTGATTCCTGTGCCAGTCTTTTTGATTTTTGGTCGAGCCAAGAGGAATAATTTCCTTTCCACGGAATACCTTCTCCCCTGTCCAGTTCCAAAATCCAACCCGCAACATTATCGAGAAAATATCTATCGTGAGTTACTGCAATCACAGTTCCCTTATATTCTGAAAGGTGATGTTCCAACCAATGCACACTTTCGGCATCCAAATGGTTCGTTGGCTCATCCAGTAAAAGCACATCTGGTTCTTTAAGAAGTAGTCTGCAAAGTGCGACCCTTCTTTTTTCACCACCGGAAAGCACGCTTATCAATTTATCAGGTTCTGGTGTTCGCAGTGCATCCATTGCAATCTCCAGTTTGGTGTCGAGTTCCCAAGCGTTTGTGGCGTCAATTTTATCCTGAAGCTTTGCCTGCTTGTCCATCAGTTCGTCCATTTTTGCAGGGTTTTCATAAACCTCTGGCAAGCCGAACATATCGTTTATTTTATTGTATTCATCCAGA
>JBBQUI010000190.1:0-4908 GCA_038212575.1 Flavobacteriales bacterium | reverse complement strand
GACGCTAACAACGCCCAATTGTCCCGTGGCAGAAAGCCTTCCTTTGGAAGTGGAAGACAAAGTAAAATCGTTACCCATGGTGAAGGATGCCGAAGTGGAAATAACCTTCGACCCGCCGTGGACCAAAGATTTAATGAGCGATGAGGCCAAACTGGAATTGGGGATGCTTTAATTCAGTATTAAGTATTCAGTAGCAGTGAGCAAGTTAAAATGTAAGGCTGAACGTATTGGAAGCCTATTTGAAAATCAAACAATATGTCCGAAGAAATAATAAACCGGGTTGCCAACAGCAAGCTTGTAACCTTCGATTTGGAAGATTATTATCCGGAAGGCAAGCGGGTTTTGTTCGATATTTCCATTTGGTTGTTTGAGGGGATTGTGCTGCGCGAAAAAGATTTTCGGGAACAGGTTTTAAACCACGATTGGTCGCAATATCAAAATAAATATGTAGCGTTGCATTGTTCCACTAACGCCGTAGTTCCAGCTTGGGCGTATATTTTGGTGTCTTTGCACTTGGCGCCTTTTGCAAAAAAAACCGTGGTTGGCGATTTGGAAATTTTGGAAACCGTCCTTTTTTCGGAAGTGCTTTCCAAATTTGATTTTGACGAATACGTGGACAAACCGGTCATTATAAAAGGATGCGCCCATAAACCCATCCCCGAAAATGCTTATGTTTTGCTGGCCCAAAAACTTCAGCCGGTGGCCAAAAGCATTATGTATGGCGAAGCTTGTTCTTCGGTGCCGCTTTTTAAAAGAAGTAGGTAGTCAGTTGTTTTAGGTCTTTGGATTTAGAGAGAAAAACTTTTTCCTAAATTCAAATATTAAGTAGTTTTGTTGCTCTAAAACCTAGCTACTGCCAAAATGAAAAACCTACTTTATCTTTCTTTTTTAATGATTTCTACCCTTGTTTTCTCCCAGGAAACCGAAACGACGGACAGCATTCCCGATGGCTGGTCAAAATCGGGGAACGTTTCTTTATTATTCAATCAAGCCGCATTCAACGCGGAATGGACCGGCGGCGGCACTTCAAACTATGCGGCGAATCTCACATTAACCTACGATTTTAATTACCGAAAGGGCAAGACCACTTGGGACAACCGTATTTTGGCCGATTATGGAATCACCAAAAATCGTGACGAGGAATTTTCGCGAAAAACCAATGACCGCGTGGAACTCAATTCAATCTTGGGCCGACAGATAAACGAAACAAAATGGTATTATTCGTTATTCTTCAATTTTAAAACCCAGTTTACTTCCGGTTACGAATATGCCGAAGATGCTTTGGGCAACGACACCCGCACCGAGGTGACAAAATTTATGTCGCCCGGTTATATTCAATTTGGGCCGGGAATACTTTGGAAGAAAAATGACAATTTAAAAGTGAACATTTCGCCAGCAACGGCGAAATTAATTATCGTAAATGATGAATTTACAACGGTTGATGAATCCGTGCCCGGAGCTTTGGACGCATATAACGTGGCACCATATTTTGGGGTGGATGCCAACGAAACCACCCGTTTTGAATTTGGGGCCTCGCTTAGCGGCTACGCAAAATTCGAGGCAATGGAAAACGTTACTGTGGAAAATATCCTGAATTTATATTCCAATTATCTTGAAGACCCGCAAAATGTGGATATTGATTATACGCTCAATTTGATTTTGAAGGTCAACGATTATCTTTCGGCGAACTTTACCTTTCAAACCATTTATGACGACAATGCCGTACAGGGCTTTCAGGTACGTGAGGCTTTGGGGGTTGGGGTGAATTATAAATTTTAAGAAAGGACTAATTATTATTATAGAAAATGCTTTCCCAATGGGCTTACTATATACTAAATATTATATGCTCCTTCTGGAATCAATTCAGCAATTTTAAAGGTAGCAAAAACCATGAAAAGAAAAATAATTACTGTAAATACTACCATAGGGATATACACATTTCCGCCTTTTACGGTCATTTTCTTTGGATTATCATTTAGATAAGTAATAGCAAGGGTGTCCCCAACTTTATATTGCCAGGGTGCGGAGGTGGCTTTTCCTTGGAAAATTTCTTTTTTCCCCGCTACCATGTATTGAAGGATGAGGGTGTCCATTTTATGACGAATTCCAATTCTTAACGGATTAATTTTAATAACGGTTGCTTCGGTTTTTGTGCCGTTATTTATTATGTATTGTCCCTTTCTCATTTTAATAATGATAATTATTAAAGGCAGGGCACCGAATAGTGGTAATAATATGTGTAAAATCTCCATTATTTAATATAATTAAAAAAGTAAAAAAAAATATTTGGTTCCTTTTCAATCCATAAGTGAAATGGTGAACTTAAAAGTCAACCGCGCGGCTTCCTCCCTTATTACTATATCAACAGGGGTTGATTTTTTAAAATCACAGACGTTGGCGTCCCAAAGGTTATCTTCGTAATGATCAAAGGTTGTGGTCTCAGTTAAAAAAATTGGATTGAATGATGTGTCAAACTCAACAGCGTCCACCCTAATTCCAAATTTAGCCTTGGTATCTTTTGAAGAGATTTTAAATTCCACCCATTTATTTGCCGTCCACCCTTTCCCATGTTCAAGCTCCAGTGGATTGTTTTCGCTTCCCTCTGTGAACGTCCACGGTTTTGGAATGATTTGATGGGAGGCACTTGGTAGTTTTTCCCATTCTAAAATGGTTTTATTCTTTCTGCCTTCATCCATAATGGTTTTGCCTTTACCATCAAAAGCCATGATACGGACAAATACCTTTAATTCTGAAGCATTTCCGCTGTCGTCGTTTACGGTATTTACCACTTTGTCCCAAGATATTTTAAATTTTTATGGGTTTCACTTTTGGGTGGTGTTTTAGGTATTTCAATAGAAATAGTGTGATTTTTTGTTTCCTCGTTGGTTTCGCTTTTTGGAATTTTTTTCTTTGGCGCGCGTTTTACTTTTGCTATTTTTATTTTTTTGTTCCCTTCTTTATCCTTTATTACAACTTTCTTTGCCATGATATTTATGTTTTAAGTTAATGGATTATGGATTTTTATTTCAACAATAAAATTGGAACTATCTGAAAAATAAAACAATACCGAAAATGGGGGATATTGAAGAAACCGGTAAAAAACAGAAAAGCCGTTTATCCCCAAATAAACGGACTTTTCAAAACCTACGTTTTTGAAACGTATATTGTTATTCTTTTGATATTATTAAATTTCTTAATTCCAAAAGTTCTGATTTCTGTTCTTCGAGCTGTTGCTTTAATTGTTCTATTTCTGTTTGTTGTTCTTGAATTGCTTTGATTGCTATTACACCAAAATCATCATATTTTACACCATAATAACCATAATCCGATTCAAATTGTACTGCTTCAGGAAAAAATTGTTCCACTTCCTGCGCCAAAAAGCCAATGGTTTTAACTTTTTTTTCATCGGAATTGTATTGATATGTTACTGGATTCAATTTTAAAACTTTATCCATTACATTATCCATACTATTGATATTGTTTTTTAATCTTTTATCCGAAACCGAATAAGTTCCATTGGTTTGAATAAAAGATGCTAATGCTCCGTTGTAGGCAAACCAAAGATTATTTGTGGGCGCTGTAAAAAATGTCCAAAAATTTCCGCCTCCATTTTGTTCTAAACGCAAACCACCTGTGCCAACAGCGGTAGTGCCTTGAACAATATGAGTGGTAGTTGCTGGAGCGATGGTGCCAATCCCTACCCTATCATTAGTGCCATCTACCATAAAAGTATTGTTATCTACCCGTAAATCACCCGTATTACCATTTTGTAAAGAAAGGGTTCCGTTTGTGTTGGTTATTATTTCATTGTTGTCAATACGCAGATTGCCCCCTATTTCTATAACCCCAGAACCAGTAGTGCCAGTAGCATCTGTAGTTGCTGGTAGTTGAAGCCTCCCGCTCCCTTGTATAGTTCCCAAAAAATATCCAGCATAACTGCCTACTTTTTGCGCATCGGAATAAACCCCGTAATGTGTGCCGCCAGTTGCAGCAGGAATCGTGTTAAACGAACCGTATTTGTCGCCAGCACCTGTTCCAGATAAGGAATTATAATTTCCGAAATGTGTGCCACCGCCCGGGCTACTATTGTTCAAAAATGATCCATACTGTATGCCAACTCCTGTTACGGAGCTTCGAATATCAGTATATGCTCCCGCCAAAATTCCGCTGCCTCCCGCAAAGTAGCTATTGTAAGCGGCTATTTGATTTGAAGTACTGCTACCTAAATTTCCGCCAAATTCGGTCCAATTTCCTGTTAAGATTCCTGTGCCTTCGGTAAATGTGCTGAAAACTCCAGTGTGAAATCCACTACCGGTTCCCGACAAGGTATTTTGAACCCCAATATGGTTACTGTTTGAGGTATTATTAATTTCAGAATGTACTCCATATTGTGCGCCAGCTCCCACTCCTCCTAAAATACTTCTTACTCCATAATGGTTGCCACCTCCGGAACTTGCATTGGTGGAATAAATGCCATAATGAGCTCCAGTACCTGTAACAGTATTTTGAATTTGATTAGAGACACCCGCTAAAGCACCGTTACCTCCAGTTACGTAATCGTTAAAAGCTCCAACTTGATTACCATTGCCCAATGTTCCTGAAAATTCGGTCCAATGACCTGTTAGGTTGCCACTACCGCCGCTTAAATTACTTCGTACACCTGTTTGAAACCCCGTTCCGGTGCTGGTTAAATTGACCAGCATTCCCCAATGGTTTCCATTTCCATTTCCAGAAAGTCGGGTATTAATACCAAAATGACTAGCATCATTGCTATTTGAAATAAGTGTGGACATTCCTTCCTGATCACCTGTGCCTGTTCCCGTAAGTTCGTTTCGGATGCCATAGTGTGTTCCTGAACCCGTACTGGAGTTTGCCAAAAACGATCCGTATTGTGCGCCCGTTCCTGTT
>JBBQUI010000189.1:0-4922 GCA_038212575.1 Flavobacteriales bacterium | reverse complement strand
GGGTTTAATTCAATTGATTTCTTATAATTGGCAATAGCCAAGTCATTTTTCCCTTGCTCCATCAATGCCTCGGCATAACTGTCATATACATTGAATGATTTTGGAAACGCTTCCACATTCAGTTTAAAAACCGCTTCTGCTTCCTGTTTCTTTCCAGCTTGCAATAGCGTGTAACCCATAGTATTCATTTCGCTTTCGGTATAGGAATATTCTTTTGAAGCTTTATTCTTTTCATAAAACGCAAGGCCAGCTTTCAAATCCTTATCAATAATTTCCTTGTAAACTAAATTGGCCAATGATTGCTTCGGCAGGTCATAGGTTGCTCCATGCAGAATGCCGTCAATCGCTATTGAAATATCTTCCAAGGGCGCTCTTCCTGTATTGTTCAATAAGATAACCGTGGTTTTTTCCTGGGGCATACGTGTAATAAGAGTGTTGAAACCATTTATTCCTCCACCGTGAACAATGATTTGCGTACTATCCTTGGTATTACCAATGGGCATTTTACCAATCATCCACCCATAGCCGTAAAACTGTCCAAAGGCCGGAACGTATTTTTCATACATCATATCCATATATTTCTTCGGAAGCAACTTTTCTGTATACAATGCCTGATCCCACAAAAACAAATCTTCCACCGTTGAATACATAGAACCCGCCGCATAAGGCGTGGACATATCTATATAGGGTGAGTTTTCGGGAGTGCTTCCCTTCATTTCATAACCAGTGGCGCGTTTTTTAAGTATTGTATTGTGATGGTCATAACCAGAGTCTTTCATCTTTAGCGGATCGAATATTTTTTCCTGTAAAACCATTTCATAAGATTTACCAGTAACCTTTTCAATTATAGCACCTAAAAGGATATAACCCGAATTACTGTACGCAAACTGTGCTCCAGGCTTAAATGTTAAAGTGGAATCTGCAAAAGTTTCTACCATTTCCGTAGGTGTGTAAGGATTGCGACTCATTTCCTTAAAGAATTTCGGAAATGAAGTATAATTAGGCGTTCCCGAAGTGTGGTTCAGCAATTGGTGAATGGTAATTTTATCGCCATTTACTTTTGAATAATCTGGCAGATATTTGGAAACCGTTGCCTGCAAATCCAGCTTTCCTTCGGCTACCAATTGCATAATGAGCATAGCCGTAAACTGCTTTGTGATACTGCCCAAACGGTGCTTGGTATCGGGCGCATTGGGAATATCCCACTCCATATTCGCCATTCCGAAACCTTTTTTGTAGATAACCTTACCTTTCTCTGCCACGAGCACCGAACCTTTAAACTGCCCATATTCAGTGTATTTGTTTAAAAGGTTATCTAGTTTTTCGGTTTTGTTCTGCCCGTAGCTGAAAGTGACTGTTGCCAAGAACAAAATGACAGCTATAAAGCCGACATTGAAAATAGATTGTTTTTTTGATTTCATAATTTGATTGATTTTGATTGGTGAATTGTTTTGATTGCAGATAGGACGAGGCATAAGGGTTTGTGTTACAAATTAATTAGATGCATAACACTCCTAAAAGTACAAAACTCATTGGAAAAGAGAACATTAAGAGCAAGAAAAAAGCGTGTCTGATTATAAAGACACGCTTTTCAACTTTAAGCAGAGATAGCATTCTAAACTTAATTATCCTTATCCAAATTCTTGGTCATGTTAAAGCCCACAAACAAGCCAATACCCGCCATCAAGAAAATAGTTCCCGGATAGGCAACATCCTCTTCCACACCCATATTATAGTGCAATAAGGAAGCGATAAAAATTCCCACTCCTACTCCCATTAATAAAAGCGCCAAGTTCAAAATAAGTATTTTCCATATTGGCGCGGTACGCATTTTTCCTTTTACAAAAATACTGGCATCCGCCCCTTTTTCTATAAGCGCCATGCGCTCTTTGTTACGTGTGGAATAATGAAGGTAAAAGATTCCGAAGAAAGCTGCGATTAACAGCGGCATAATAATAAATTCTGCTCCCATGATTGTTCGTTTTAAATTGATTGATTGATTTTAATGCGTTCATAACCTATGACGACATCTTTTTAGTTTAGGTTACAGCCTTTGCAAAATATTTTTTCTGAAACAACTGTAACCTAACTCTGGTTCGCGTCGTCTTATCATCAAATGACCACTGACCAAGAAACCATTATCATCAATCAAATCATTGGGGGAGATACCCAGGCTTTTGCGGTATTGGTGGACCGTTATAAGGATTTGGTGTTTACTTTGGCAATACGAATGCTAAAAAACCGAGAGGAAGCCGAAGAGGTTTCCCAAGACACATTTATAAAAGTTTATAAAGCCTTGCCAAAGTTTAAAGGGGATTCAAAACTGTCAACGTGGGTTTATAAAGTTGCTTATAATACGTGTTTGGATAGAATAAAAAAGAATAACAGACGCCAAAGCGAAGTTGCTATAGATTCCTATACGGAAAACCAAATTAAAACTTTGGACAATGCGCTGAGTGATTTGGAAGAAAAAGAACAGCAACAGACCATACAGGATTGTTTGCAACAATTGGCAAGCAAGGACAGTTTTTTACTTACCTTGTTTTATTACGAGGAACTATCTTTGGAAGAGATTTCACAGATTGTGAATATGGAAGCAAACACCGTAAAAGTAAACATACACAGAGCCAGAAAAAGACTGGCAAGCATCCTAAAACAACGAATGGAACCGGAAACAATACAAAGCTATGAAAGAGCAAGAATCTAAAGAGTTAGAACAGTTGGTAGCCAAAGCAATGCAAAAATCTACTTTGGAAACGCCTTCCTTCCAGTTTACTGATAAAGTAATGGCAGCTGTAAATGCAGAACATCAAACCTCAGCAACCCGGTATCGTCCTTTGATTCCAAAATATATGTGGGTTGCCATTGCAGTAGCTATTATTGGCATCACCGCCTATCTATGGTTTTTGATACAGCCCGCACCTTTAGACTTGCCTACCCTATCTTTTGATTTTATGGAAAACAACCCGCTTTCCAAAGAACTTACTGCTTTCTCGCCCTCAAAAATTACGAGCTATGCCGTTTTGTTATTGGCATTAATGCTTTGTGTACAGATTCCGATGCTGAAGCGTTATTTTGATAGGCAGTGGGTAGCTTAATTTTATCCTTAATTCCCTTTAACAACTGGTTTTTCCATAAAAGGTTTAATACCAAATTCAGGATATATTTCACTCGGGAAATATATTACCCCACCGCGAGATACCATTGAAATCTTTTTGATGGCCTTTATGTCTTTCGTTGGATCGTTAGGAATAAGGAAGAAATCGGCAAGCATCCCCGGCTCAATGGCGCCTCGGTCTTTTTGCCCAAGATATTGGGCCATATCATAACTTCCCAATTTCAATAATTCTGCAGGGGTGTATCCCAATTGTTGGTAAAGTTCCAATTCTCTGTGTAATGTAAACGCGCCACCTAAATCAGTTCCTGGCACAATTAAAATACCACGCGCTTTCATCAGTTTTAACGTCTCAACAATTTTATCATACGCCCCTCGGTAGGCTTTATCTTCATCTTCATTGGCGATGCTTGCCATTGCCTCTTTAGCATCGCGCTGTTCGCTAGCGGGCATATTTTCAATATAATCCAAAGTACCCACCTGCGTTTCCCCGTTGCGAGAAAGCAATAACAACTCGTGAATAGCAAGCGTTGGGTCCATTGCTACTTTATTCTTCACCATTAAATCCAAGGTTTTCTGAACGGGCGCACTGTTTAAATCCAAATCAGGTATGCGCTGTAAGGCAGTTAATCGCAATAAGGTTCGGGTGTCTTCATCAGGCTCAAGAACCCAGCCCAACATAATTTGATTGATGTGGGTCATTTCATCAAAACCAGCCATAAGCATATCGTTCGCATTAGAAAAAGCAGGAACGTGGCCCGTTACGGGCATATTCAGTTCGTGGGCTTTTTTAACGATTGCAGGAGCCCATTTTCCATCCATACTATTGTATAATTTTATACCGTAAAATCCTTTATCGGCATAAGTCTGAACCGCCGCAAGGGCTTGTTCCTCGCTCTCCACAAGGATTCCGTTGTTACTGTTAAATGGGCTTTTGCCTTCTATAAATCCTAATCTTGTAATATGTGGCCCAGCAAGAACGCCAGATTCTATTTTTTGAACAAGACTATCCAGCACCTCATTGTTGTTGCCCATATCGCGAACCGAAGTAACCCCAGCCGCAACATTCAAAAGTGCAGAATTCGCTCCCATATGGCCGTGCATATCGTAAAGCCCTGCCACCAATGTTCCTCCAGCGCCATCTATTTCAATTTCGTTTTCGCCAGCAGCCACATCAGCGGCATCAATTCTTACGATCTTATCGCCACTTATCAATACCGAAGATAAATCTGTCAGAGCTAAAGTTTTTGGATTGAATATTTTTACGTTGCGAATGCGAATATTCTTATCATATTTATGCGCAAACCGCTTTTGCAAATCTTCATAACGCTGTGCTGAATACTTCTCTGCCAACAGGCGCATTGCCTTTTCCTCGCTCTCAAAACCAGATCGGATAATTATAACCCTCGGAGTGATTAGGGCGAAAAAATGATTCTTTTCATCTAAAACAAAATAAGTAGGATTAAGGCCTATTCCAGACAAAGCATAGCTTTTCAACTTCACTTGCCCAGCGTCTGAACTTGCTTCAATAGCCTCCAACTCCGTAAGCTGTAACCGCCCAGCTGGCAATGCCGTAATGGATTGATCTTTTGAATTAAGCAGCACGCGCGCCTGCATAAGTAAAGAGTACGGACTTCCGGATTGATTTACATAAAAGGAAGGCTGCTCCATTTTTGCAGCGCCTTCTCCCGTGGCATCTGTCCAACTCGCATTCTTGCCGTCAAGCTTATAACTTTCGTTTATGTCGTTGCCAAATGTGGTATTGCCAGCAATATCCCATTGCACCGGAAAACCTTCGTTATTGAGC
>JBBQUI010000188.1:0-4970 GCA_038212575.1 Flavobacteriales bacterium | reverse complement strand
TGTTTTTGATTCATTATCCAAAAATATATTTTCTGGATAAACAACTCTTGTCAAATACAAGCCATGCGCTGGCGCTGAGGCACCCGCTTCTTCCCTATTTTTACTATCCAATATTGCTTGAAATCCATCCAAAGATACTTTTCCAAAACCTACGTTTAAAAGCGTTCCAACAATTGCGCGGACCATATTCCGCAAAAAACGGTCGGCGGTGATTGTAAAAATAAGGGTATTATTTCTAGCTTCCCAATATGCTTTCACAATTGTACAATTGTAAGTTTTTACATCGGTTTTGGAGCGCGAAAAGCATTGAAAATTTTTATGGTTTAATAGCATTTCTGCCGCTTTGTTCATCAAATCCACATCGGGTTTGTTGTTTATTTGAAACGCAAAATCCTGTAAAAAAGGGTCTTTTTCAAGTGAAATAATGTATTCGTATTCCCTTTCAACAGCATCAAAACGTGCGTGGGCATCTCCCTTTACTTCAAAAATATTTTTTACGGAAATATCCTTTGGAAGAAAAGAATTTATTCTGAAAAGAAATTCATCTTTATTGTCCAATTCATCAAAATCAAAATGTGCAAACAGTTGTTTTGCGTGAACGCCTGTATCGGTTCTTCCCGCTCCCATAATTTTCACTTCCTTCCGCAGTAAAGTGGAAAGTGTTTCTTCCAAAACCTGCTGTACGCTAATCTGCTCGGGCTGGCGCTGCCATCCAAAATAGTTTTTCCCGTTGTAGGCAATTTCTATGAAATATCGCAAATTATTTTTTTCAGAATTGACAAAATTACAATTTACAAGACAACATTTCTGTTATAACTTGAAAAACTTAATACCTTCGCCCTGTATGAAAGTCGATGAGTCGATGAGTTTAGATGTTTAGAAATGATATTGAAAATCATAATCCAACAATCCAATTATCTAACAATCCAATAATCCAACAATCCAATAATCTAACAATCCAATAATCCAACAATCCAACAATCCAACAATCCAAATTGAAAAAAATCCTACTGCTAAGCGACACCCACAGTTATTTAGACGAAAAAATCCTGAAATACGTAAAACAGGCTGATGAAGTTTGGCATGCTGGTGATATTGGCGACCTTTCAGTTACCGACACCATAAAAAAATTAAAGCCATTACGTGCTGTGTATGGCAACATCGACAACACCGAAGCCCGAATGGAGTTTCCCCTTCACAACCGTTTTATGTGTGAAGGTGTTGACGTTTGGATAACGCACATTGGCGGTTATCCCGGAAAGTACAATCCTTCTATTCGGCAGGAAATTTATTCCAATCCACCGAAGATTTTCATTTGTGGACATTCGCATATTCTTAAAGTGATGCCCGACAAAACCACAGGACTGTTACATATGAATCCCGGTGCCGTTGGCAAACACGGTTTTCAAAAAGTAAGAACAATGCTCCGCTTTGAAATTGATGGTGAAAAAATTCAGAATTTAGAGGTTATTGAGTTTGGGAATCGTTAATTCGGGAATTGGGAATCGGGATTGGTCGATTTGGATTTGGAGTTTGAAATTTCGTTCTTTGGGATTTGGGTTTTATTTGGAATTTGGAATTTGATTTATTTTGAGATTTGGGGGTTTTTTGATTTTCAGAATGAAAATAAAAAAACCCCCAAAGGTGGCATCCTTTAGGGGTCTTGCACTAATATACCAAGATCGGTTTATCGTAAACGATCAACAGATTTTACGAGGTCCTCATCCCTTTTTATGGCCTTGTTGGCCAGCACTAAAAATACGATAGAAATGATAGGAAATAGCACCCCAATACCCTTCTCCGAAACGATTGTTTCTCCGGATAACGTTAGCAACCTGTAAACGAAAACTCCCAGTAATATAAAGTTTGATATGATGTTTAAACGGTTGAGCACAAATTGCAGCTGCCGTTTTTTGAAACTTAAAATTGAAATGATGGACAACGTAATAGAAACGAAAATCAATCCAAAAACCAAAGGCTCGTTTCGCTCCATAACTACTGAACCATCTTTGCCCAAAACAACAGGAAACCACATAAACAGAACACCAATAATTATGGCGGAAACTACTAAATAGATGGTTTGAATGCGTTGGATCATTTTCTAAAAAAATATTTAGTCAGCAAAAATACGCTATCTTTTTTAAAAAAATAACAGTACTTTTTAATTTATTATTGTATTATTGCAGTATCTATTCGTAACCAACTCAACAAAGGTTACTTAGTCTTCGAAAATTTTTTCAACGTACTTACCTTCTCAACAGGAACAAATAGTATCAACTTAAATTATAGTATTTTCTACATGTTTGAAATTTCAGAATTAAAAGATAAAAAGCTTCCTGAGCTTCAGGAAATAGCGAAAGAACTTGATGTGCCAAAATATCGCACTCAAAAAAAATTGGACTTGGTGTATCAAATTCTTGACTACCAAGCGGCAAATCCCAAGGCTGTAAAAGCCGTCCTAAAATCGGAAGAGCCTTCGTCAGAAACAAAAAAACCTGAACCAGCTACTTCTTCTGCAAAGGATACGCAGGACAAAGATCAAAAGTCCCGACCAGAAAGGAACGACAATCGAAACAAAAAGCCGCAACCACAAAAACCACATCACAATAAACAAGGTGATGATGATAAAAAAGGAAGTGACAGTAACAAGCCTAACGACGATAAGCGTTCGAGCAACGATAGAGATGACAAGCGTTCCAGTAACGATAAAGACGACAAACGTTCCAGCAACGATAAAAGGGACGACAAAAAACCGCAACGCCCAAAGTCAAATTCCAACGATAACGACAACAGGCAGAAAAATCAACGTAACGACAACAATAATAATTCTGACAACCGCCCAAAGCACCAAAACCAAAAACAAAAGGACGGCAACGTGCAGGACAACAGAAGTAACGGAAACAAAGATTCCCGAAACCGTTATCGCGAGCCAGATTATGAGTTTGATGGAATAATTGAAAGCGAAGGTGTGCTTGATCTTATGCAGGATGGCTACGGCTTTTTGCGTTCAAGCGATTACAATTATCTGTCATCTCCCGATGATATTTACGTTTCGCAATCACAGATTCGTCTTTTCGGTTTAAAAACTGGAGATACTGTTTTGGGCGAAGTGCGTCCGCCGAAAGAAGGTGAAAAATATTTCCCTTTAATTAAGGTGAACAAAATAAACGGTTTGAACCCAAATGTGGTTCGCGACCGTGTTTCTTTTGAGCATTTAACGCCGCTCTTCCCGCAGGAAAAATTCAATCTTGCAGATAAGCAAAGTACTATTTCAACAAGAATCATTGATCTTTTTGCACCTATTGGAAAAGGACAACGTGGCATGATTGTTTCACAACCAAAAACCGGTAAAACGATGTTGCTGAAGGATATTGCAAACGCAATAGCGGCAAACCATCCCGAAGTTTATCAAATCGTTCTTTTGATCGATGAACGCCCTGAAGAAGTTACCGATATGCAGCGTAACGTTCGTGGCGAAGTGGTTGCCTCAACCTTTGATAAAGAAGCGAGCGAGCACGTTCGTGTTGCAAACATCGTTATCGACAAAGCAAAAAGATTGGTTGAATGTGGTCACGACGTAGTAATTCTTTTGGATTCCATTACACGTTTGGCAAGAGCATACAATACTGTTCAGCCAGCGAGTGGTAAAATATTGAGTGGTGGTGTGGATGCAAATGCACTACATAAACCAAAACGTTTCTTTGGAGCTGCCCGTAATATTGAAAACGGAGGTTCATTGAGTATCATTGCAACCGCTTTGACTGAAACAGGTTCCAAAATGGACGAGGTTATTTTTGAGGAATTCAAAGGAACTGGTAACATGGAACTTCAATTGGATAGAAAAATTTCCAACCGAAGAATTTTCCCAGCTATAGACCTTACATCTTCCAGCACACGTCGCGACGATTTGCTGCTTGATGAAAATACCCTTCAACGTATGTGGGTGTTGCGAAAATATCTTGCAGATATGAACCCTGTGGAAGCGATGGAATTTATCAACGACCGAATTAAAAAAACCAGAAACAACGAAGAGTTTTTGATTTCGATGAACGGATAAAGACCTTTTAAATTGAAATATCAAGCCCCGCAAATTTTTTGCGGGGCTTTTTTATGAATTCATTTCAATATAAAATTTAAAACTATTCCTTCACAAACTTTCGGGTAAAAACAGAATTGCCTGTACTGATTTTCAAGAAGTAAGTTCCTCCCGAAAGACCGGAAACATCAATGGTTGAATCACTGTAATCGCAATTTAATTTCTTTCCCATAATATCGTACATTTCAATATCCTTAACGGTTAAAGGCGCTAGAGATACGTTTAGAATATTTTTCGCAGGGTTTGGATATACCGTAAAGTTTTCAACCGCTTGCTCTGCCACGGAAAGCTCATTGTCAACTACTAAATTAATAAGATGGCGGGAATCTGGAAAACCTTGATCAACCATAGATTGAGGCGTTGAAGGCCCACATTGTGCACTAGATATAAAACTTGGCTTCGTTTCGCTTTCCGTAATCCCAAGAAAGAAGTTTACTCCATCTACAAGCTGAACTACACTTACAACTACTGTTGTATTTTCTGTAACAATAGCAGGAATATCAAAACTTCCCCGAACAAAATTTCCAACATCTGAAGGGCCCACAGTTACAGTTCCCGAAGCTAAAGGCGTGGGTGGGTTACTGATGTCAAAACCATCTGGAAAATCTTCATAGTCATAAGCAAAAACTTGAAGTTCGGTAGTGGCATCTATAGCCTGCACACCAAACTCTACACTCTTTAATACTACCGGGCCGGTGATTCCTTCCTCATCAAGTATATACTCGCGGTACCATTGGTTATCGCCCCCGGGGCATGAAAGGCCGCCAATGGGTAATAATATTAGGCTGATGTTTTGTGAAAGTACAATCTCAACTTCTGGAGATTGGGCTTGTGATCTTATTCCCAAAAAGAAGGCAATAAGAAATGTAACGTG
>JBBQUI010000187.1:0-4976 GCA_038212575.1 Flavobacteriales bacterium | reverse complement strand
CACTACAAAGCCAAAAACATTTTTGTCTTCAGCATCTTTGGTAGCTTTTTCCGTAATTATAGGTTTAATTAAGATGTTCATCTTGTTTCTATTTACTTAAGTTTGTTTCAATTCCTTCCAAAGAACCTTCAAACAGCACTAAACTGTTTGCATTCATAATTTTGTAAGTACTTAATTGTGAGTTAGTTATGACTTCGGTACCTTTCAAATTGCGAGAGGACAAATATACATTATTATTTAAGTCTCCCAACACAAATAAAGATTTTTTGTCATTAAGCCCTAAACTGTTCAAAACTGCAGTAAAACTCTTGGTTTTAGGAGCATCAAAACTAAGGTCTTCTAGTACAAAAATGGCTTTATCGTTCGCCTTCATCGATAGGGCAGATTTACGTGCCAAACGCTTTAGGTTCTTGTTCAATTTAAAGGAGTAGCTACGTGGACGAGGTCCAAACATTCTACCACCACCTTTAAATACACCAGACTTGATGCTACCCGCACGGGCAGTACCAGTTCCTTTTTGTTTCTTTATCTTTCTGGTTGAACCAGCGATCTCAGCACGTTCTTTTGCTTTGTGAGTACCTTGTCTTTGATTGGCAAGGTATTGTTTCACATCAAGATAAACCGCGTGATTGTTAGGCTCTATTCCGAACACATCTGCAGAAAGTTCAACTTTCCGTCCTGTGTCTTTTCCGTTTATGTCTAATACAGCTACCTTCATTATTTCTCGATCATTACATAAGCGTTTTTATGGCCAGGAACTGCTCCTTTAACCACAAGTAGATTCTTTTCAGGAACTACTTTCAAAACTCTTAAATTTTCAACTTTTACTCTTTCGTTCCCCATTTGGCCCGCCATACGCATTCCTTTGAATACTCTCGCAGGATAAGATGCAGCTCCAATGGAACCCGGCGCACGCAAACGGTTGTGCTGACCGTGTGTGGCTTGACCAACACCAGCAAAACCGTGACGTTTTACAACACCTTGGAAACCTTTACCTTTAGATGTACCCGCGATATCCACGAATTCACCTTCAATAAAATGCTCCACAGTAATTGTGTCACCTAATTTGTATTTTTCTTCAAATCCCTTGAATTCAACAACTTTGCGTTTTGCAACGGTTCCTGCTTTTTTGGCGTGCCCTTCGGCAGCCTTAGTTACAGTCTTCTTGTCATCGAAACCAAGTTGAAGAGCATTGTACCCGTCAACCTCTATGGTTCTGACTTGGGTGACAACACAGGGTCCTGCTTCAATAACGGTACACGGAATGTTTTTTCCGTTCTCGTCAAAGATGCTGGTCATCCCTATCTTTCTTCCAATTAACCCAGACATATTTAATTATTTATTGATTATTACTTATTGATTTTTTCGCTTTGCCCCTTCCGCCACGGCGGGTGGCGAAAAAAATTCCTTCCGCCGCGGCGGATTGGGGAAAAAAATTTTTTATTCAAAAAAACAGGATCAAAATAAATTCAACCCTGAATATTATTTTGTTTCCGTTTTTCCTTTGCTTACAAGCTCAGGACATTTTTTTAATTATGAATTCAGAATTCTGAATTCATAATTGCACTATACTTTAATCTCTACCTCAACCCCACTTGGCAACTCCAATTTCATTAGAGCGTCAATTGTTTTTGAAGAAGAACTGTAGATATCCAAAAGTCTTTTGTAAGAACTCAATTGGAATTGCTCTCTACTTTTCTTGTTCACGTGCGGAGAACGCAATACTGTAAAGATTTTTTTGTGTGTTGGTAAAGGAATTGGACCTGTAACTACAGCTCCGGTACTCTTTACGGTCTTAACGATTTTTTCAGCAGATTTGTCCACTAAGTTGTGATCGTAAGATTTTAGCTTTATTCTTATTTTTTGACTCATTGCTGAAATTATTATGCGTTAGCGGTTCCTCTTGCTTTTGCGATTACTGTCTCTGAAATACTTGAAGGAGTTTCCGCGTAATGTGAAAATTCCATAGTGGAAGTTGCACGGCCTGATGACAACGTTCTTAATGTGGTTACATATCCGAACATTTCAGAAAGTGGTACTTCACCCTTTATTACTTTTGCTCCAGCCCTGTCGCTCATATTAGTGATTGTTCCACGACGACGGTTAAGATCTCCAACTATATCACCCATGTTTTCTTCAGGTGTCAACACCTCAATTTTCATGATGGGTTCTAGAATTACAGCTCCCGCTTTTTTGGCAACTTCTTTAAATCCAATTTTAGCAGCCAATTCAAAAGACAGTGCATCAGAATCCACAGGGTGGAATGATCCGTCTTTTAAAGTAACTTTCATACTATCCACTTCAAACCCGGCAAGCGGTCCATTGGCCATCGCCTGTTTAAAACCTTTTTCAACAGAAGGGATAAATTCTTTTGGTACGTTACCACCTTTCACAGCATTCACAAATACGAGTCCTTCTTTAGCATCTTCTTCATCTACTGGACCCAATGTAAATACGATATCGGCAAATTTACCACGACCACCAGATTGCTTTTTATAAACTTCTCTATGATCAGCAACTTTTGTGATAGCTTCCTTGTACTCAACTTGTGGTTGACCTTGGTTTACTTCAACTTTGAATTCGCGACGCAAACGGTCCACAATAATATCCAAGTGAAGCTCACCCATACCAGAAATGATTGTCTGTCCAGAAGCTTCGTCTGTACGCACTTGGAATGTTGGATCTTCTTCAGCAAGTTTTGACAAAGCCATACCCAATTTATCTACATCCACTTTTGTTTTAGGCTCCACCGCGATACCAATTACTGGATCAGGGAAGTTCATACTTTCTAAAACAATTGGGTGTTTTTCATCAGACATGGTGTCACCAGTCTTAATATCTTTAAATCCAACTGCCGCACCAATATCTCCAGCCTCGATGAAATCGATAGCGTTTTGTTTATTGGAATGCATTTGGTAGATACGCGAAATACGTTCTTTTTTTCCTGAACGGTTGTTCAAGATATAAGAACCTGCATCCAAACGACCAGAATATACACGGAAGAAAGCCAAACGACCCACAAAAGGATCTGTAGCAATCTTAAATGCCAATGCTGCGAAAGGAGCTGAAACATCCGGTTTACGGATTTCTTCCTTTTCGGTATCTGGGTTAATACCAATGATACCCTCTTTATCTGTTGGAGCTGGCAAATAACGACATACAGCATCCAAAAGAAACTGAACACCTTTATTTTTAAAGGATGATCCACATACCATTGGGATGATACTCATATCCATTACCGCAGCACGAAGCGCAGCGTGGATCTCATCCTCAGTAATAGAATCTTCATCCTCCATATATTTTTCAAGCAGATTTTCATCATATGCAGCAACCTCTTCTATAAGTTTACCACGTAAGATTTTCGCCTCAGCTTTCAAATCTTCAGGAATATCAATAACATCGAAAGTTGCACCAAATGAATCATCGTGAAAAATGACTGCACGGTTTTTAACTAAATCCACAATTCCTCTGAAATTTTCCTCGTCACCAATGTTTAATACAATTGGAACTGCATTGCTACCCAACATGTCTTTTACCTGTTGGCAAACTTCCATAAAGTTAGCTCCTTGACGGTCCATTTTATTTACGAACCCAATACGAGGTACTTTATAGTTATCTGCAAGTCTCCAGTTTGTTTCAGATTGTGGCTCTACACCATCTACTGCACTAAAAAGAAATACCAAACCATCAAGAACACGAAGCGAACGGTTTACCTCTACGGTAAAATCCACGTGGCCGGGAGTGTCAATAATGTTAAAGTGGTAATTTTTTGTTTCTGGAAGTGGCTCAGCGTTTTCCATTGGGAACTTCCAAGTACAAGTGGTAGCGGCCGAAGTAATGGTAATACCACGCTCCTGCTCTTGCTCCATCCAGTCCATGGTTGCAGCACCGTCGTGAACTTCACCAATTTTATGGCTTACCCCTGTATAAAAAAGGATACGCTCTGTAGTTGTGGTCTTACCAGCATCAATATGCGCGGCAATACCGATATTTCTTGTGTATTTTAAATCTCTTTGCGCCATTTTTTAGAATCTGAAATGTGAGAATGCTTTGTTAGCTTCTGCCATTTTGTGAGTATCCATACGTTTCTTAACAGCGGCACCTTCTTCTTTGGCAGCTGCAAGAATTTCACCTGCAAGTTTTGCAGCCATGGATTTCTCGTTTCTTTTTCTTGAATAGGTAATCAACCATTTCATTGCGGTTGCAATTTTACGGTCTGGGCGTATTTGCATAGGAATTTGGAAGGTTGCCCCACCAACTCTACGGCTACGCACCTCTACGTGAGGCATAACATTGGAAAGTGCATCTTTCCAAAGCTCCAACGCAGTTTTTTCTTCGTCTTGTTTCTTTTCATCTACAATGTCAATGGCATCATAGAAAACTTTGAAAGCCACGCTCTTTTTTCCATCCCACATCATGTTGTTTACGAAACGCGTAACCAACTGGTCGTTAAACCTTGGATCTGGTAAAAGGGGTCTTTTTTTGGCCTGTCTTTTTCTCATTTGTTGTTTTGTTAATGGTTAATTAATTCGTTTTTAATGAACGCGATCAATCGCGTACTTACAACGGTTAATTTAACCCGTTTTCATTTTTACTTCTTTGGGCGTTTTGCACCATACTTAGATCTACGTTGTGTACGGCCTGCAACACCTGCGGTGTCTAAAGCTCCACGAACAATGTGATACCTAACTCCTGGTAAATCCTTTACCCTTCCACCTCTAACCAATACTATCGAGTGCTCTTGGAGATTGTGACCTTCGCCTGGTATGTATGCGTTTACTTCCTTACCATTTGTAAGCCTAACCCTTGCTACTTTACGCATAGCAGAGTTTGGTTTCTTAGGTGTAGTAGTATATACACGCGTACAAACACCACGACGTTGTGGGCACGAATCCAAAGCAACCGATTTACTCTTCTTGGTTATTTTGGTCCTTCCTTTACGTACTAATTGTGAAATTGTTGGCATATAAAATATG
>JBBQUI010000186.1:0-5089 GCA_038212575.1 Flavobacteriales bacterium | reverse complement strand
GCCAAATTATCTATTGAAATCATACCTTATTTTTAAGGTTGCAAAACTATTAAAAACTTGTGGATTGTGCATTGATTTGAGCACAAGTTGTTTTGAATAAATTTGAAGGAATAAAACTTCAAATTCTCTTTGTTTGGTAGCTATCTTCGCACAGGTTCTGATATTATTATTTCGTTAACATTTCGTAAATTCACCGATAATATTTTACTTCCCTAAATCAATTTTTCGCCCTTAAATTCCTACGCAAAACCTATGTGATATTAATTTTTAATCACTTGGCATGGCATTACACAATTTTTTAAACAATCGTTTTTTAAGTTTAGAGGGAAGATTATACAGCGGTAATTTATCTGAAGTTCAGTACCGAATTGAATCTGCACTGGATAGAACCCATTCATTGATAGTATATTTGGATCCATTGGAGAAAATTGATGCCGCAGGAGCATATATGCTTTATATTGTCTCGGAAAAAGCTCGCGAAAACAACAAAGAAATTATCTTGTTCTGTAAGGAAAATGAAATGGTAAAACTGACTTTCTCATTCGTTGGAATAACTTATTATAATAAAATCCCTAAAAACAATAATAAATCTGTTTATTAATATTTACGTTAAGAATTGATTATAATTCTTTAATTCAAAAACCCGCATCTTTCAATGCGGGTTTTATCAAATTAAGTGGGGAGAAATAAGCCATTGGCTTAGCTCAAATATACTAAAAAAATAAATATTAAAAACCTCTTGCTCAAAAGTTTAGCAACTTCAATTTTCTTCATTAAAAATGAGCCGTTAGAGCAAGAATAAAATTCCTTCCAGCACCAGAAATACCAGAACTAAAAGGCCGGTAGCGCTGATCTGTAAGATTCTCTATTCCGCCGCTAACATCAAAAGTGTCGGTCATTTTATATAGCGCTTTAAAGTTTAAGGTGTACCAAGACGGAGCATAGGGATTTCCGTTTTCGTCCAAAGCGTATATTTCCGTTTTATCTTTTTCCTCTTCGGGAAGATCTTCAAAATCGCGTTTTGCTTGGTAGTTCACATTTAGTTCCATACTCAATTTATTGGCTTTGTAATTTAAGCGGGAAACGCCGAAAAATGGAGAGGCATGTCTGGATGGACTGGTCTCGCCATTATCCAATTCTTCCTCTCCTTTTTGAATGTTTACATCGGTAGAAAAACCAAAACCTTTTGGCAATTTCACCTCAACGCCTACCTGAACACCGTAAACTTTTGCAATCGCAGCGTTTTGGATGGCTTGTACTTGGCTCAATTCGCCTTGATAAACAATGCTATCTAAACCGTTAAGTTGAAAATCGCGACGCACTAAAGCATCTTTTAAATGGGTGTAATATCCTGTAATATCCACTTTCACAACATCGCCAAAAACCTTCGCTATTCCCAAATCGGCATTATACGCATATTCCGGCTTTAAATCTGGATTTGGAACAACTACACTGCCTGGTTCAGAATCAAATACTTTTCCAAGATCGTCCACATTTGGAGAGCGAAAAGCCGTTCCCAAATTGGCGCTGATAACCCAAGAATCATCCGGACGATAAACGCCACCAATACTTCCCGTTAATGCACCATTGCTCAATTTTGCTTCAGTAAATGGGAATGGATAAAAGGTAGTATCAAATTCAGCATCCAGCAAAATGTGGTTGTAACGTGCGCCAGCGCTTAATGTGAGATTATCGGCTACTTTAAATTCATCGGTAATATAAGCCGCCAACGATTGCCATTGGGATTGTGGATAACGAGCTGGGCCAACCTCAGAAATATCAGTAGAAATATCTGTCAATTCTCCTTCAGAGTTTACATCGTTCAAAACATATTCCACGCCGTAGAAAAAAGTATTTTTTTCACCTGTAATCTTTATAAAATCAAGGTTTGCGGAATAGGCGCCCACTTCTTCACTTTGGGTATTGCGTTCGTTTTTGTTGAAAGATCGGTCCATTCTGCTCTCCTCAAACCATTGGTGTGCCAAGCGCAAACTCATTTGATCAAAAACTGAATTGTTTGCAGAATAGTTGATGTTCAGATTGTTCATCATCCAAATCTGTGGACCATAGTCCCATTCGGCATAACGGGCGGTTCCATTGCGAACGCGGGTGTGCCTGTCATATCTTCCGTAGGATGAAGTTTCGGAAAAATGAAAGCCGTATTGAAAGTCCCAATTTTCGTTCGGCTGATACCGAATTTTCTGCATCATATTAATCTGTGAATATGCCGATGGAATCTGCAACAATTTGTCATTCTGAGTGATCACAACATCTGTACTATCCTGTCTTTGCACGTAGTAATCTTTTATATAATCTTCGGGACCGTGGCTTCCTTGGCGAAGGTTGTCATAATCCCAAGAGGTGATGCTGGTAACGAACGCCCACTTTTTAAAACCTAAATTCACATCAAAATGCCCGGTTTTTTCATTGTTAGCCGAAGAATAGCGCACATTGGCCTTTCCGGTAATCAAAAGTTCATCTGTCAGCGATAGTTGTGGCGTCAAGGTCTGGAAACTCATTACGCCGCCAATGGCGTCACTTCCATAAATTACAGAACCGGGGCCAAAAAGCACTTCGGTATTTTCTACTGCGAAGGGATCTATATTGATAACATTCTGCAGGTTTCCGGAACGGAAAATAGCCGTGTTCATTCGCACTCCGTCCACGGAATACAATAAACGGCTGGTTGCAAAACCGCGAATAATCGGGCTTCCCCCACCCTGTTGGCTTTTCTGGATAAATACTTTCCCCGAAACACCCAGAAGGTCCGCAGCGGTCTGTGGGTTTTGTAATGCTACTTCTTTTGCTGAAATGGAAATGATTTTTGAAGGCACATTATCACTGCTCTGCCGCCAGCGTGAACCGGAAATCACTACTTCATCTAAACTAAGATTGGAAGTTTCAAGCGAAATTTTAAAACCTTCCGATTCCAATTCAGAATAGCTTTTTATAACTGTTTTATAACCAAGACTTCGTATTTCAATCTTTTGCACCCCTTTAAAAGCCGAAATATCTGCTTGGCCCTTGGAGTTGGTTGTGGCGTAAAGTTTTGAATTTGCATTGGTAAGCGTTGCCAACTCTACGGGATTGCTGGTCTGTTGTTCTGTTATGGTTACTGTTTGGGAATAGGAACTTCCCACAAAACCCAACAATAACCATAAAATAAATAATTTCTTCATTTTATAATTGGTTTGTTTTAAGTTAACGTGTCAATTAATAACACAAGAGTACTCTTTCAAAATATATTGAAAGAGGTAATTATTATATCGTTTTGGACGTTAACTATGCTTGGGAGGAGGCGTTGGCGGACTTATACCTATGGAACTGAAATTGTCAGAATATAGTATATCTCGATATATTTCAGTCGAAATTTCTGAAGCTGAAGATTGCCAATCAAACAGTTCGACACAGAAAAAGGTTTTGAAATATAAATTTAGTTCCTTTTGGTTTCTTTGCTTGTCCTCATCATTATCAAAGGCACTGGCTACTAATTTTTGCAGCTTTTTATTAAGTGAGGTTTCCTCATGGTCCCACCAACAACGGAAGAAAATAGAATCTCCCTTTATTTCTTTGGAAACAATATCGTACATCTGCCCATTATATTCAAACTCTTTTGAATGTTCCCAACGTAGCTTTGTTTTGGTTTCTTCTTTTGTGAATTTCAAAAGCACCAATTCCTCGTGATCCATTCCGGCAATCATCTTCCATTTTATTTCGCTCTTGATCGAGGATTTTTCAAATTTTAGGTATAAGTATATCGTTGCAACAGGTGCAAACAATATGAATAATAATGATATGGCGATTATTCTTTCTTTCAATATAAAAATAATGGATTGACCAAATTTCGTAAAACTGAATGTATTATTTATGGCATTTTGTTTTTTTGTTTTGGAGTAAGAAATCCTAATTAAAAAAAATAATCAGTGTTTTTTACTTATTGCCGCCCAAATCTTTTTAAACCCCATAACAACCAACAAACAAATAAATCCAACAACTAATCCCACGATAAATTCCGTCAAAATAGAAGGAAGTTGTGGCAATAAATGATGAAATAAGTCAATGTTGTGAACAAAAATTCCACCAGCTACTAAGATTAATGCGATGGTTCCAATTATGCTTAAAGCCCTTATCACCTTCGGAAGAGCTTGAACCAATAAGGTGCCTAATTTCCTTGAGAAACTGTTTTCCTTTTTGCTGTGTTTTATTAATTTGTAGCCAGCTTCGTCCATACGCACAATTAATGCTACAATACCATAAACACCTACAGTGGCTATCAAGGCAATAATGCTAACTACAATAATTTGTGTAGTCAAATTTTCTTTAACTACCGTTCCCAAGGCTATGATTACTATTTCTATAGAAAGAATAAAATCGGTAACGATTGCAGATTTCACCCTTTCTTTTTCAATCGCTAATATTTCACTCTCAGTTAGACCTGCATCTACCAATGATTCTTGGATATGTGGGTGCGGAAAAAAGAATTCATGTATTTTTTCTGCACCTTCGTAAGCCAAATACAGTCCCCCAAGTATTAAAATTATAGTTACGGCCCAAGGCAAAAAAGCACTCAGCAAAAACGCAATTGGGAGTATAATCAATTTGTTTAAAAATGAGCCTTTGGTGATGGCCCACAGTACAGGAATTTCACGTGAAGAAGCAAATCCGGAAGCCTTTTCAGCATTAACCGCCAAATCGTCCCCCAAAATCCCAGCAGTTTTTTTTGCCGCCACCTTGCTCATCATTGCTACATCATCCAATAATGCAGCTATATCATCCAATATTGCGAAAAATCCTGATGCCATATTTTATAATTCTATTTTATTTCTTGGTTAAGATAATCTTTGAATTCTATTTATCCAAAAAGTGGCTTTAGTAAGAAAAGCCATTTTATATTTACTCAATTATTCGTTTCTGTACTTTTTAAAAAATCGATTATTTTCTTGTTTATTATCTTAGGTTGATCAACCGAAAGGAAGTGGCCTGAGTTTGGAATAATCTCACCCTGCCCTCTTGGAATATATTTTTCTGTTAAACGAATGGTGTGTTTGGTATTAAATATATCGTCATCTCCAATCAAAACAAGGACGGG
>JBBQUI010000185.1:0-5139 GCA_038212575.1 Flavobacteriales bacterium | reverse complement strand
AGCTGAGCCCACTGGGCGAGGGATGGGACGGAACCTACGGGGGAAGCCCGCTGCCCTCGAGCGACTACTGGTTCCGCATCGAGTACACCGAGGACGGGAACGCAAAGGAATTCAAAGGACATTTTACCTTAAAACGATAAACATTGAGAGATTAAAATTTAAAACCCCGCAATTTTGCGGGGTTTTTTAATGCTATAAAATTGTTTGAAGCTATTGGTTGAATTACCTGAAAAGATTTATGCAGTTATATTTTTATTACAAATCATTTTTTTTGAAGAAGTATGTATTCAGAAAAAACAATAAGTATACTCTTCAGAAGAAAAATTATTCAATGGTATAGAATGTTATCATCTGCTGCCAAATTCAGAAATAATTAGAAGTTAAAACCCAAAGATGCTACAAAATTGCTGTAAATTGAATTTATATTAGCAGCGTCAGTTAAACCAACTGAATATAATTGCTGATTTCGTTCCTGTTCAGACCTTGAATAGGCAAGATCACAAGTGAATCGTCCAAAATTATAGCCTGCGCCAAGTGAAAAACCCATTAAATCACCAATAATTGTACTGTCTTGATATGGGCTTTCTTCATAATGAAAACCTCCGCGGAGGCTTAATTGATTTCTGCGAAATTCAGCACCTACTCTGTATGTAGAGACAGCTTTTAATGTGTTTTCTAATGTGCTGTTTAAATCATTAAAATTAGGGCCATTTATAGGGATAAATTCTATTTGGGAAAAATCTTTATAGGAGTAGTCAAAACTAAGTAACCCATTTAGGCCAAAAACATAGGCTGCACTTGCTGAAATTTTCCCCGGAGTTCTTAAAGTGTAATCTTCATATACATTTATTATTCGTGGATCGACAAACTCATTAAGGGTTTGGCCTTCAAAAATGTGTCGACTTTCCAGGCTTTGTGTGGTTTCTTCAGAAAGTTGGAACCAGGTTGGGGTATCGAGGCTTAGCCCAAAACGTAAATTGTTGGCCACTTTTGCAATTGCTCCAACTTGTGCAGAAATTCCAGCACCAGTAACGGAAAGATTATTTTCAAAGCCAACTCTATTTACTGTAGATCCAGGATTTCCGTTGCTTTCCAGCAAAAAAGAACTTTGGTCAAATTCGATAGTGTGGGTATTTATATTTATTCCGAAGAAAAGATCGTTCGTGATTTGAGTGGCAAGATTTATGGAGAATTTACTATTGTATCCCTGTGAAAGAGAGATATACTCTTGGTTGAAATTTCCACCAGATATATTGGAGGTATAAGCTGTATTTGAAGGATTGTTTGGATCTACGGGATCAAAAAGAAACGCTTGGTAACCTAAAAAAGCATTTTGGGCAGCATTTCCTTCAGATTCTCCAAGGTATTGATATAAATCTGAAACGGACTCACCAGACTGTAATTGCAAAAGATTTAAAGGAATTCCCTGCGCTTGTGCCAAGAAAAAATCGCCAATTGAAGTGTTTCCGGTTCCAGCGATGTATAATTCATTGTCGAAATTTTTATTGATGGTGTAATTCAATCCAATTGTAAACTTTTTGAAAGCCGATTCTTCGTTTGAATTATTTATAACGAATACACCGCCCAATTGATTTAAAGCCACATCATCGGAAAAACTTTTTTCGCTGTTGTTGAAGTAATTTGCTTTGTTTTCAACATCGAATAGGGAAGCGGAAAACATTAAGCTGGAATTCAGAAAAACCGCACCGCCAGCAGGATTAGTGCTCATTGCTGAAAAATCACCTCCCAAAGCGCCCATTGCGCCACTGAGGGCTGTAAAACGGGCTGTTCCAATGTTTTGTTCGGTACTGTATCTTAAACCGTCTGTTGTGTTTTGAGCTTGGGTAACTGCCAAAGAAAAAGCAGCTATAACGAAGAATGATATTCTTTTCATAGATAAAAACTTAAAAAAGTGTTTTGATGAATTATTTTAACCGCGTCCACCACGTCCACCTCCACCACTTCTGCTACTTCCGCTGCTGGAACGTCCACTGCCACCTGAGCTTCTAACAGAACCTGAGCTACTGCTTCGAGTAGGCGTAGAATAGTTGCTGCTTTTGGTAGTATTGCTTCTAGTGGGTTGTGAATAACTACCACTTCGGTTTGTATTGGAACGTGTGTTTCTTATTACTTTATTTGAATTAGAACGCGTGGTATTGTTACTGCGAATAGTTCGTGTAGTATTATTAGCTCTTACACTATTTCGATTTACACGGCGAGAAATTTCAGAACGGCTGTAAGAAGAGTTTCTTGTGGAAACATTATTTGACCTTCCTCTAGATTCCGTTCTGTTATAATCGGTATTTCTTCTACCTCGATTGTATGATACGCCATTGTAATATGAATTATTGTTGTAATAAGAATTGTAATATCCGTTGCCATAATAATATGGATAACCATAGCCGTAACCATAGCCATAATACGGATAACCCCATCCATAACTTATTCCCCAATAGGGTGAAAAGCCATAATATGGATAATAATCCCAATAGCCACCATACCAATAAGGTCTGTGGTAGAATCCGTAGCCGTAACCCCCATAATTATAAACATTTACGGTAATATCTTCTGCATTGCTTCCCCACGGGCCATAACCTTCTTCATCGCTATAATTTTCTTCAATCACTATATTTCCATCCTCATCTAAACTCTCAATAGTTGAATAGGCATCAATATCTGTGAAAATAGCACCTTCTTCGGGAAGATCTGAATAAGCATTAGATTTACTTTGGAAATATTGCTGGTAATAATTGGATTTTTCGTTTGAAGCATCTCCATTACTGCTTTCCTCTTCAACATTTGCATTATTACCGGAGGAATAAATACCGTCATTTTGATTATATCCGTTGTTATAGGATCCACAGGATGTGAGCAAAAGGGCTAAGGTCCCCACAATTGCTATGGGCATTGAACGTTTTATATTAAAAATTTGAGTGAACATATCTGTGGTAATTTTATTGTTGAACATCATAAAAATAAGTAGTTTTGCGGACAATAACTAATCATTTAACATTGACACAACATTTGTGCCAAAAATAGGGCTATGGCAAAGAATTTAACAACTAGGGAAGAAGATTACTCCAAATGGTATAATGAGCTGGTAATCAAAGCAGATCTTGCTGAAAATTCCGGGGTTCGTGGATGTATGGTTATTAAACCTTATGGATATGCAATTTGGGAGCGGATGCAAGCCGAGCTGGATAGAATGTTCAAAGAAACCGGTCATCAAAATGCTTATTTTCCGCTTTTTATTCCGAAATCATACTTCAGCAAAGAAGCAAGTCATGTTGATGGTTTTGCGAAGGAATGTGCTGTTGTTACGCATTATAGATTAAAAAATGCTGAAGATGGCAGTGGGATTATTGTAGATCCGGATGCAAAGCTGGAAGAAGAATTGATTGTGCGCCCAACTTCAGAAACCATTATTTGGGATACTTACAGAAAATGGATCCAATCCTATCGCGATTTGCCTTTGTTGATAAACCAATGGGCAAATGTGGTGCGTTGGGAAATGCGAACGCGTTTGTTTTTGCGTACTGCAGAATTTCTTTGGCAGGAAGGTCACACGGCTCACGCCACTAAAGATGAAGCAATTGCAGAAGCGGAACAAATGATGAATGTGTATTCAGATTTTGCGGAAAACTATATGGCCATGCCAGTTATAAAGGGTACAAAAACCGAAAGCGAACGTTTCGCCGGGGCTTTGGAAACATATTGTATCGAGGCTTTGATGCAGGATGGAAAAGCTTTACAAGCGGGAACATCCCACTTTTTGGGGCAGAATTTTGCAAAGGCATTTGACGTAAAATTTACTTCCAAAGAAGGCGTGCTTGATTACGTTTGGGCAACTTCTTGGGGTGTTTCCACGCGATTGATGGGTGCTTTGGTTATGACACATAGTGATGACAACGGTTTGGTTTTACCTCCAAATTTAGCGCCGGATCAGGTGGTCATTGTTCCTATTTATCGAAAAGATGAAGAGTTTGAAGCCGTTGATGAAGTGGCTAAAAATTTGATGAAACAACTTCGTTCAAAAGGAATCCGTGTGAAATATGACAACCGTGATACACAAAAACCAGGTTGGAAATTCAATGAATATGAATTGAAAGGAGTTCCTGTGCGTATTGCCATCGGTCCAAAAGATGTTGAAAAAGGAACTGTGGAGTTGGCCAGAAGAGATACGCTTCAAAAAGAATTCATTAGCAATGAAAATGTGGTTGAAAAAGTAGTTTCCTTAATGGATGAAATTCAAGATAATCTATATAAAAAAGCTGTTTCACATAGAACTGAAAATACTACAGAAGTTTCTTCATATGAAGAGTTTAAGAAAGTTTTGGACTCCAAAGGTGGGTTTATTTTAGCCCATTGGGATGGAACAGCTGAGACTGAAGAAAAAATTAAAAACGAAACCAAAGCAACGATTAGATGTATTCCTTTAGATGGAAAGATTGAGCCGGGAGTATGCATGATTACAGGAAAACCATCACCTAGAAAAGTGCTGTTTGCAAGAGCATATTAATTTTTTTTGAAAAAAGCAATTTAGGATTTGCGCCATTCAAAAATAGTTGTATTTTTGCATCCGCATTTAAAAACAAAAAATGGTCCGTTCGTCTAGGGGTTAGGACGCCAGGTTTTCATCCTGGTAACAGGGGTTCGATTCCCCTACGGACTACAAAATTAGAATTTAACAAAAACAAAATGGCAAATCACAAGTCAGCATTAAAGAGAATAAGAAGCAACGAGGCAAAGCGCTTGCGTAACCGTTATCAGCACAAAACTGCCCGTAATGTTATGAAGAAGTTCCAAGAACTTACTGATAAGAAAGAGGCTGAAACTATGTTTCCAAACGTTGTTTCTATGATCGACAAATTAGCGAAGAAAAACATTATTCACTCGAATAAAGCTTCCAATTTAAAATCGAATATGGCCAAGCACGTAGCTGCGCTTTAATTCTTTTTAAAAAAATTTTTGAAGACCCTTTCAGTAAACTGGAAGGGTTTTTTTGTTGGACTTTGTAAAGAATCTATTGTTTTTTAACTGTAGCTGGAACCAACCCAGAATAATCCCCATCATTCCGAATCACGTCCCGAACAATGGTGGAGGATATATTTGAAACTTCTGGCGAACAAACTAGAAAAA
>JBBQUI010000184.1:0-5139 GCA_038212575.1 Flavobacteriales bacterium | reverse complement strand
ATTTCATTTTTAAGTGTAGATCAGAATACAGGCCGTATGGATATTAAGTTCCAGTTAATGATGCCAGGTTTTAATTACGATCTTTCGCATCCTGGTCGTGACAAATCTCACGGTTGGTTCTTCTTTACTACTTACAATACTGAAGAGGCGAACACACTATTAGAAGTAAACGCTTCACAAAACGATAAAGATTTTATTGCAGCGGTAAATTGGAAAGTAATTGAAGAATATGTAAATAATGGCGGCGGAACAAAAATGCCAGCTAACTATGCACATAACGTTTATGACCACGACACTCACGCTGCTACTAGTACAATGAAAAAAGAAGTATTGATTGTAGACCCTACTAAAGTGCCGGGAGCTGTGTTTTTTCTTCCAACACCAAAGTCTCCTCACGGGGTTGATGTAGATCCAACTGGTGAATATATTATAGGGAACGGAAAACTTTCTGCGGATCTTACAGTACACTCTTTCACGAAAATGATTGATGCCATTGAAAAGAAGAAATTTGATGGGGAAGCTTATGGTATACCAATCTTGAAGTTCGATGATGTACTTGCAGGAACAGTGAAGCAAGGAGGCTTAGGCCCATTGCACACTGAGTTTGACGGTAAAGGAAACGCTTATACTACTTTCTTTATCTCTTCTGAAGTTGTAAAATGGAAGCTTGGAACTTGGGAAGTTTTAGATCGCCAACCAGTATTTTACTCTGTAGGTCACGGTATGATTCCTGGAGGAAACTCTCGTGAGCCTTTCGGTAAGTATTTTGTAGCAATGAACAAAATTACTAAAGACCGTTACTTGCCTACAGGACCTGAATTGGAACACTCTGCGCAGTTATTTGATATTACAGGCGATAAAATGGAATTGTTACTTGATTTCCCAACTCACGGGGAGCCGCACTACGCTGCCGGTATTCCTGCAGAAATTATTGCCAAAAATTCAAAACAGATTTACAAACTTGCAGAAAACAAACACCAGTATGCCACGATTACGGATGCAGATGCAAGAGTAGAACGCAAAGGAAATGAAGTTCATGTTTATATGACGATGATACGTAGCCACTTTAACCCAGACAATATTGAAGGTATAAAGGTAGGGGATAAAGTATTCTTCCATATAACAAATCATGAACAGGATTTTGATGTACCACACGGTTTCGCAATGATTGGGGCTAATAATTCTGAATTGCTTATCATGCCAGGACAAACCAAAACCTTATTATGGGAACCCAAAAAAGTTGGCGTATGGCCATTCTATTGCACCGATTTCTGTTCTGCACTTCACCAAGAAATGCAAGGATATATTCGTGTGAGTCCAGCCGATTCTAATATTGAGCTATCTTGGGGTTTAGGTGAAGATTAAAAGATGTTTTTAGTTGTGAAAATACTAGATTAGTGATTGACAGTATTTTCAAAAAAAGACGGGGGTTGTTGATTTCCCCCGTCTTTTAAAAGATGTTAGATTTTAGACTTTAGACGTGAGACCGAAGTTCTAAAGCTTTGAAATTTTCTTTCTCACTTCTAAAATCTCACGTCTCATTTCTTAAATCTTTAAAAAAAATGAAAAAAGCAGGAATAATAATGATAATTGGCTCCTTGCTGCTATTGGGTCTTTTTAAATTCCCGTTGTGGAATATTATGCTTGGGGCACCCCAATATCCAGATCCACTAGGAATGAATATTTATATTCAAGGAATACAAGGCGTACAGGAATTTGACATCCAGAATATTAATGGTCTTAATCACTACATTGGGATGAGAACTATTCCGAAAGCCGAAGATATGTGGGAGTTTGAAGTTTTCCCACTTGTTATAGGTATTATGGTTGCTCTGGGAGTAATAATAGGATTGCTTGGTTTCTTCGGAAAAGTAAGTTACAAATGGTTTCTAGGATGGTTCATACTTATGTCCGTCTTAGGAATTATGGGAATGTATGATTTTAACCAATGGCTAATAGATTATGGAACTAATCTTGATCCCAGAGCAATTATGAAACTTGAAAATCTAGATGGCACACCAATGAGTTACAAACCGCCTCTTTTAGGATATCAAAAAATGCTTAACTTCGATGTGGATTCCTGGCCAGAAACTGGCGCATATATGATGTTTGTTGGGATGATGTTAACCATTGTAGCATTCTTCGTTGGAAAGAAAGAATACAAAAAAATAACTAAAAAATCATCTTTAAATCCTGTAACTGCATAATGAAACGTTTCATCTTCTTGGTTATTATCACTGCATTGCTTGTTTCTTGCAACGTAAGCCCACAACATATAGAGTACGGCACAGATGCCTGCCAATACTGCAATATGGCCATTGTGGATAGGCAGCACGCATCGCAGGTTGTTACCACAAAAGGGAAAGCTTATAAATATGACGCTATCGAATGTATGGTGCATTCCTTACAGGACGAATTAAAAGACACTGAAATCGCATTGTATTTGACAGCAGATTTCAACCAACCGGGCCAATTGATGGATGCAACAATGGCTACTTATTTGGTAAGCGAACAAATTTCTAGTCCCATGGGTGCTAATCTTTCAGCTTTTGAAAACGAAAAGACTGCCCAGAAAGAACAGAAAAAATTCACAGGCGAATTATTTTCTTGGGAAGAAATCCAAAATCATTTAAAACAATAATACTATGTATCAAATAAACGATACCATTAATAACCAGGGTTTCAACAAGCTTCAAGTTTCAAAATTGAACAATGGGCCTGCTGAAACCCTTCTTATTTCAATTGAAAAAAAATCTATTTTTCCCGAACACACATCACCGCGCGATGCACATTTGATTGTTTTGGAGGGCGAAATCCAATTTCATATTAATTCTGAAATATTCAACCTAAAAACCCACCAGAATTTTAAATTTCCAAAGGAAACGCCGCACTGGGTGGAAGCCGTGGAAAATTCCAAATTCTTGATTATCCGTTAAATTCAGTATCTTCAATAATTTTTATAAATCATCGTCATCGCTGATGGCTTTGTATTGACTAATTTCACTTCAAACTTGAAAAAAACATTTCACATATTCGCTTTTGTTTTGCTGGTTTTTGGCACTGCAACAGGGTGGGCAAAAACCATAACCGTTTGCAGTTCCTGTGCCGTGAAAACCATTCAGGAAGGAATTAACCAAGCTTCGGAAGGAGATACGGTTTTGGTGAAAAAGGGAATTTATAAAGAAGTAAACATCATTATAGACAAAAGCATTGTTTTACTGGGCGAAAACATGCCAACAATTGATGGCGAAGACAAAGGTGAAATCATCAAAATTGTAGCTGACAATGTTACCGTGGACGGTTTCAAAATTATAAACGTAGGCACAAGCTACACTTCAGATTACGCCGCGGTTCGAGTAATAAAACAAGACGGATTTTTAATTCAAAATCTAGAACTTGAAAAACTTTTCTTCGGAATTTACCTTGAGAAATCAAACAACGGAAAAGTACTGAACAACAAAATAAGAGGTGATGCCGTAAACGAATATAATTCGGGTAATGGCATCCAACTTTGGTATTGTAAAGGTGTAGAAGTACGCGGCAATACTATTGAAAATGTACGCGATGGTATCTATTTAGAGTTTTCCGATAATATAATAATTAGTCACAATTTAAGTAAGAACAACCTACGTTATGGGCTACATTTTATGTTCAGCAATAACGATGTTTACGAGTACAATACCTTTGAAAATAATGGGGCGGGAGTAGCCGTAATGTTTTCGAAGTTTATTGAAATGCACCATAATATTTTTAAAGAAAACTGGGGTACCGCTGCTTTCGGACTTCTTTTAAAGGAAATAAATGATGCTAATATAACAAACAACGTTTTTAAGGAAAATACGATAGGCATAAACATAGAAGGCAGCAACCGCATTAATTATAAGAATAACGATTTTACAAGTAATGGATATGCCATCAAAGTAAAAGGGGCTTGTTATGAAAACCAATTTTTCAATAATAATTTTCTATATAATTCATTCGATATCACCTATAACGGGAGGTTAAATAGCAATAAATTTGACAATAACTATTGGAGTAATTATACTGGCTACGACTTAGATAAAAACAAAATAGGCGATGTGCCGTACCGACCCGTAAAACTTTTTACATATATAGTGAACCGTACTCCGGAAACAATAATTTTATTGCGAAGTCTGTTTATAGACATCATCGACTTTTCTGAAAAAGTCTCCCCAGTATTCACGCCAGACGATTTGATGGATAACAATCCAAGAATGAAACCTATAGACCATGATAGAAGTTAAGGATTTATATAAAAAATTCGGTAAAAACGAAGTGCTCAAGGGCATAGACCTTTCCATTGGCCGTGGCGGTATTTTTTCAGTACTGGGACCAAACGGATCAGGAAAGACCACGCTTATAAAATGTATTTTGGGAATGGTTTTGCAGGATTCGGGGGCCATTTCCATCGATGGCAAACCATTGAAAAACAATTTTAAATACCGAAACGAAATTGATTATTTGCCGCAGATAGCAAACTTCCCCGGAAACTTGAAAGTGAGCGAGCTAATAGATATGATAAAGGATTTGCGGAATGCCAAAACCACAAAGGATCAAGAACTGATCGAGCTTTTCAAGCTGCAACCTTTTCTGAATAAAAAACTGGCCAATCTTTCTGGAGGAACCAAGCAAAAAGTAAACTTAGTGCTTGCCTTTATGTTTGACAGTCCGCTGTTGATTTTGGACGAACCTACAAATGGTTTGGATCCAATTTCACATTTGCGATTGAAAAACCTGATCAATTCTGAAAAGGAAAAAGGAAAAACCATCCTTATCACTTCGCACATTTTGAGTTTTGTGGAAGAAATTTCTGATGAAATCGTGTTTCTTTTGGAAGGAAAAATCTATTTCAAGGGAAGCATTTCAGAACTGAAAAAGAAGACGGAACAACCCGATTTTGAACACGCCATAGCCTCCATTTTATCCTCAAGTTATGCTTAAAATATTAAAATACAGTTTTTACGATTTAGTGCGCAGCCGTTGGAGTTACGTATACTTTCTATTCTATTTGCTGCTTGGTGTTGTGCTATTATTTTTGAACAACGACCTCTCCAAAGCAGTAATCACTTTGATGAACGTCATCATTATTTTGGTGCCGCTCATCGGGACTATTTTTGG
>JBBQUI010000183.1:0-5143 GCA_038212575.1 Flavobacteriales bacterium | reverse complement strand
TACCGTTTGCAGTTCCTTTTTCAATCACATTCACAAAGGAAAGTGGGACGCCTGAGTCATCAGTTACTGTTCCGGAAACATTAACTTGCGAAAAAGTAATTCCGCAAATTAAAAATAGTAAAAGTGTAATTTTCTTCATTGGTTATTGTTTTTTATGTTAGTTATATGTTAAAGTTAGGATTTTAATTCATCCATTAATCGATTTTATTTACAATTTATAAACAAGGTTTTGAGCATAACTTTCCAAACTCGATTAGCAAGACCAAATTTTTGTACATTTATAGGAAATGAAATTTATGCCATTGTGGTTGCATATTTTATGGATAATACTTGGGGCTTATATACTATAAGTATACTGTTATATTATTTACAGGATTACTTTTTGTTCAAGCCTGAAAAACTACCTAAGGATTTCAATTTTTATTATGAAAACCAGTAAGTTTCAGAATACAATCTGGAAACTCGGGATGGCGCTATTATAAACGGACTTCATTTTGGTGTTGAAAAACCGTTGGGTGTGGTGTTGTATTTGAAGGGAAATTCAAAAAGCATAAAAGGCTGGGGCAAGTTTGCGGTAGATTTTACGCAGAACAATTACGACGTAATTATGGTTGATTACCGCGGTTTTGGAAAAAGTACTGGCAAGCGTTCTCAAAAAGCAATAAAACACGATCTACAATTTATTTATAATAAAATTCGTGAAAAGGTGAGTGAAAAATACATCATCATCTACGGCCGTTCTTTGGGGTCTGGTTTCGCAACAAAACTCGCCTCGATGAACAGCCCAAAAATGTTGGTTCTCGATGTGCCTTATTACAGTTTGACTAAAGTAACCGGTCGCTATATGCCCTTTATGCCACTTTCCATTATTTTGAAATACCCGATGCCAACTTATAAATGGCTTAAATATGTGAAGTGTCCAATCCACATTATCCATGGAACAAAAGACAAGTTGATACCTTTCAGTAGCAGTGTGAAGCTTTCACAAGTAAATGCAAAGCTCACGCGGCTTCATCCAATTATTGAGGGTGGGCATAAAAATTTGAATAACTTTGAATCCTATCATAAAATTTTAACGGAAATCATCATATCCAAAGAAAATATAATCGACCTTTCCACTACGAGCATTGGTGTTAAACACGATTCGCAATAATGAATCGCAGATTGAAAAAAGTTCTCATTGTTATTGCCTCGTTGTATGTTATCATTTTTGTTGCGCTCTATTTTCTGCAGGAAAAAATGATTTTTATACCCGATGTACTTCAGCAGGATTATTCCTATGAATTTTCAGAAAATTTTGAAGAAGTCTTTTTAAAAACCGAAGATGGCGCAAAACTTAATGCACTTCACTTTATGGTTGAAAACCCAAAAGGCGTCATACTTTATTTTCACGGAAATGCAGGCGAGCTTTCCCGCTGGGGTATTGTGGTCCAAAAATTTGTGGAACTGAACTATGATGTTTTGGTGATGGATTACAGAACATACGGAAAAAGTACAGGAAAACTCAGCCAAAATGCTTTGTACAGTGATGCTCAATTATTTTATGACTATCTGCTGAAAAGTTATACAGAAGCTGAAATAGTAGTTTACGGAAGATCTTTGGGAACTACTTTTGCAACTTATGTTGCCGCAGAAAATCATCCAAAACAACTAATTCTTGAAGCCCCGTTTTATAGTTTGGATGAAGTGGCAAGTAAACGTTTCCCAATTTATCCCGTAGGTTGGTTTTTAAAGTTTCATTTTCCAACCTACCAGTATTTAAAGGATGTTTCCTGCCCAATCACTATTTTCCATGGTACGGATGATTTAGTAGTAAACTACAGAAACAGCGAAAAACTTTCAAAAATTGAAACCAAGGAAAAACTCACTTTTATAGCAATTCCCGGTGGAACGCACCACAATTTGGTTACATACGAAGCTTATAAAACCACGCTCGACACAATTCTTTAAAATAAAAAAATCCATCTCAGGGAGATGGATTTTTAAAATATAATTGGAAATTTTAGTTTTTCTGAAGTTTTGCCATTCCTTCAGGTCTTTTCATTAATGCAGCCCGTCTTGCCTCAAGTTCCTGTTGTTGTTGCATCATTTTGGCTTTACGCTCCATTTCTGCTTGCATTGCTGCAGCTTCATTTTGTTCGGCGATTTTTCGTGCCAGTTCCGCTTCCTGTTTTTGCTTAATGGCCATCATTTGTTGTTGGTTTCCAACATCAACTGTAACATTATCCGCAACTACTTTAGAATCTTTGGAATTACTAGTTATTACTTTAGAATCTTGATCTTGAACGGTAGTTCCTTCAACTTCAATCACTTGCATGTCGGTATCAGTGTCTTTTATCACTTGTGTCTTCACATTGACATCCTTTTGGGTTACTTTTTTTACTGTTGAAGTTTCCTGGACATTCTTGTTTTCCTGTGCTTGGGTTGCCGTTATTGTAAATGCAACAATTGCAATACTCATTATAATACGTTTCATAATTATTGGTTATTAAGGTTTATTGTGTAAACATAGCGTTACATTAGTTAAGTTCTTGCAAAATTTTAGTGAAATAAAACACAAACTTTTTCTGAAAAGCATTTCAAATCAATTATGAAAAGTCTGCTTTGAAGATGTATATTTGCACCTTCGTAAACCGAAGCTGTTTTCAGCGAAGGTTTGCCCTAAAAAATATATTGAATGAAAGCAGGTATCGTAGGATTACCAAACGTAGGTAAATCAACTCTTTTTAATTGTTTGTCCAATGCAAAGGCGCAGAGTGCCAACTTTCCTTTTTGTACCATTGAGCCGAATATTGGCGTTGTAAACGTTCCCGACAAACGTTTGTTGAAACTGGAAGAATTGGTGAAACCCGAACGTGTACTTCCCGCAACCGTTGAAATCGTGGATATCGCCGGACTCGTAAAAGGTGCCAGTAAAGGCGAAGGTTTGGGCAACCAGTTTTTGAGCAACATTCGTGAAACCGATGCAATCCTTCATGTCTTAAGATGCTTTGATAACGATAATATAGTTCATGTGGACGGCAGTATAAACCCCATCCGCGATAAGGAAACAATAGATATTGAGCTTCAGTTGAAGGATTTGGAAACGGTAGATAAAAAACTTGAAAAAGTTAAACGTGCCGCACGCACGGGTAATAAAGAAGCCCAAAAGGAAGAAACTGCATTATTGAAAGTGAAATCTGGTTTGGAAGCAGGGATTTCTGTCCGTGCGATAGATTTGACTGAAAGCGAGCGTGAGGAATTTATTGTGAACGCACAATTTATAACAGACAAACCAGTGATGTACATCTGTAATGTAGATGAAGATTCTGCCGCAACAGGAAATGCTTACGTTGAAAAAGTAAAAGAAGCTGTTGCTGGTGAAAATGCTGAAGTATTGGTTTTAGCAGTTGGCACTGAAGCTGATATTACCGAATTGGAAACCTTTGAAGAGCGCCAAATGTTCCTTGAAGATTTAGGGCTGGACGAAGCAGGTTCCGCAAAATTGATCAGAAGTGCCTATAGATTATTGAAACTTCAAACCTATTTTACTGCAGGGGTGAAGGAAGTGAGAGCTTGGACAATTCCCGTGGGTGCCACTGCACCACAGGCTGCCGGGGTAATCCATACCGATTTTGAAAAAGGTTTCATTCGTGCCGAAGTTATAAAATATGATGATTACTTAACTTTTGGAAGCGAGACTAAAGTAAAAGAAGCGGGAAAAATGGGAGTAGAAGGTAAGGAATACATTGTGAAAGATGGCGATGTGATGCACTTCCGCTTCAACGTTTAAATAGATGTGAGATTTCAGATAAGAGATTTGAGACGTTTATACAACTTACTTTTTCTACGGTCCACCTTCTAAAATCTACTGTCTAAATTCTAAAATCTATAACTCAACGCCATTCCCCTATATTCGTCACCATTAAAGCTTTTTCCGGAGCTGGGATAAACCTGCAAATTGTCATTTTTCCTTTTATGAAGTTCGGGGACCAAAATTCCGGTTCCTGCACCTAAAACGTAGCCTAAAAGCACATCAGTTAAAAAATGCTGCCCAGCTTCTATCCTTAACACACCCACGGCAGCAGGAAGCACGGCCGCACCCGCCCACATAAAAACTTTGCCGTTAGCGTCCGGATTAAAATCGCTATACACCTTTACAGCATAGAATGTTGCAGTTGCCGTTGCTGCCACATGCCCAGAATAAAAGGAGCGCTGACCATTGTTCTTAAATCGTCTGGATTCGGGTGTATCGCCACTATTATCGTAAACGTATGGGCGGCTCCTGTTCACCAATCCGGCTGTTATAGTGAACATAGCAGCGGTTGTTGCAAGACTTTCAATATACATCCCTATATATTGGCCTGTGTGGTCGTTTATTTCATCGTCAAAAAGAAATGCGAAGGGAGCCGCAAATGCAACCGCAAAAGGAATGTCACTCAATGAACTCGCATTTTCATTGTGTTTCCCGGCAGCCCATTGATCCAGAAAATTTAAGTTGTCAATTTTATCCTGAAGACTTTGTTCGTCCAAAAACGCAGGTCTTTCTTCAATTGGGAGATCGTCCTTTTCTTTTATCAAATATAGGCCATAGGCACTTGCACCCAGTCCTACGCCGGTCCAAATTCCATCGCGCACCCATTTCCATTCATAAGGAGAAGTGCTACTTTGGGCCCGGTTTATTCCTTCTTCTGAAAAGGTAGTATTTAAAGGATTATTCCCGGCATCATTATATTTTAGTAGCAGAGAATAGGTGTCACCTTGATTGGTCACAGGAATCGAGCTTTGAACTGAAGCCGCACCAGAATTAAAAGTATAACTTGATTTATTAAAATTCAATGTGTCTTGCGCATACGTTTGAAATGCAAACAATACCGCCAATAGTAGGATGGTTTTTTTCATAGTCGCTAAAGATATAGCGTAGAGAAGTAACGAAAAGTTTCTTTAACGTTTATTTAGAAATAATTTAAAAATATTTTTTGATTTTGAATTACTCGTAAAGATTTAGCTGTTGCTGCAATAAGGCCATTTGGTTTTCCATCTTTCTAATTCGCTTAAGCATTTGTTTTACAACACCGAGCCCTTCGAGATTTATTCCAAGATCATTGTGTAGCCGAAACATTTTTTCAACTTCTGAAATGTCATTTTCATCCATAAAAAAATC
>JBBQUI010000182.1:0-5215 GCA_038212575.1 Flavobacteriales bacterium | reverse complement strand
CTCAATGTACTGTTTACCGAAAGCGACAAAGATGGCAACGCTGTAGAAGGCGGCATAAGCAAAGAAAATTCTGTGATCTTAAAATATTTTACTCCTAAAATTCAAAAAGAATTGATGGGTAAAAAAGTGGGTGACCATTATGTTTTTCAATTGGGCAAAACCTTTGAAGCAGACAAATTAGAAATGATGCTGCAGGATCTTGGTTTTGAAAAGAACGATAAAGAAGCAGCTGATAAATATTTTAAACTGGAGATTGTAAAGATTGGCCTGGTAGAAAAAAGGGAGTTGAATGAAGAATTTTTTGCAGAGATATTTCCTGGCAAAGACGTGAAAACAGAAGAAGAACTGCGTGCCTTGCTAACTACCGAAATGGAACAATACTGGGGGTCACAAAGCCTTAACCAGTTGCAGGATCAGTTGTACCACTACATGTTGGATGAAACCAAAATGGAGTTTCCTGAAACTTTTTTGAAGCGCTGGTTAGAAACCGGTGGCGATACACCCAAAACAGCCGAGCAGGCAGAAGCAGAATTCCCCACTTTTAGCAACCAGCTAAAGTGGACGTTGATAAGCGACCGCCTGATTAATGAAAACAAACTGGAAGTGAGCGAAGCCGAATTGAAAGATACCATGAAGATGGAAGTGATGCGCTACTTTGGTCAAATGAACATGGGCGAAGACATGAGCTGGTTAGAAAGCTACATAGATCGTATGATGAAAGATGAAAAGCAGGTAGATGCTACTTACCGCCGCCTGATAACAGAAAAAGTATTTGGATTCGCAGCATCTCAATCAAAGCCGAAAGAGAAAAAAGTAACGGCCGATGAGTTGGTGGCTATGCAACACAATCATCAGCATTAATACAAAGTTGTTTTAAATAATTAGATCCCGGTGGTATTTTGCTAGCGGGATCTTTTGTGGTTTTTACTTCCTCCATAGCCATTTAAAAAACCGAGTACTTCAAAAAATATTGAAGTTATTTAAATTACGCAGTTTTTAATAAATAGTCGACTGAAAGATCTTCGTCAATCAGAGGCCAATGAATTCCACATCCAGATGGAGAAACAGTGAAAAAATTTCTTTGTATTTCATTGGCGGCTGCCAATTTTTTTGAAACATTTTCTAAAGGCAGCTTTATTAGTTTACCATCTATTTTCAAACAAATAAGATTTTGTTCAAATGAAACTGATTATATGGTATGTGTTGCTATCATTTTATTTTTCGTTAAAGAAGTTATTCCAGGACTCAATAATCAAATCAAAATGTTGATATATAATTTTTTTTATTTCCTTCTTAGCTGAGGGAGTTAAGTGAAAAGAAAAAGCTTCTTTTATTTCCACTTCTTCAACCAGTAACCAAAACTTTCATTCCATATCCGCCTTTTCTGCATGCACATGTATTGGCTCATTCCCTTCATTCGAATAAAACAATAATCGCCATCCTTAAATAAAAAGTATTGTGGGCATACTTTATTTTAAAAAACTAGAGGTAAGAATTTTCTCTCATGCAGGTGTTCTCCACTCAGCACACGCCCCCGTCTGGTCTCCTTACCAACGGGCAGCAGAAACTTTCATATTCTAGTTCCAAAAATAGATTCGCAACACCCTTAACTTTGAGCCGTCTTTGATAACACAGGACGGCGGCGTTAAAAAAGGGATGCGGGCAGGTTTGATAAGCGGTAGTATTTCAACCCTTGTTCCGGCAGCCATTAACAAATTCCGGCAGCCAAAAGCGCCCGCAACACCCACACCCGATACTGAAGCGCCGGAACCGCTTAGGCCAATAACAGAAAAGCAGGAATTATTAAAAACAGAAGTCAGGCATCTTCAAGAACCTACCATCGATATGCCCAAAAGGATACTACATTCGAAGCAAATTCAACATAAACCCGTGGGCGAGGCAAGAGGCCAAAAAATTGGCAAAAGTGTTCTTTACGGTAATGAAGCTGGCTTGATAGAAGGTGTTAGGTGGGGTAATTATAAAGTTATTAGAACAATTAGTGCTAACAAAGTTATTGTTGATTTTAGGCATTTTATAGGTACTTACTATGATAATGGAAAATATGTTGGCCCTTCGCGTTATGGGGTCGTAACATGGAGGAAAACCGGAGTGCATATTTATCCAGCCAATCCCAAACAAAATTAATTACTTTTAAAAAATAATTCTCATCTCGAAATGGACATAGACTACTTTCAGCAAAGCAAATATTCCCCTGAAAAATTCAGAGTCATGATAAATTTTGACGGAGTAGCTTCAAGGGAAGTATCGTATTTAGAACTTTCCAAAATTTTAAAAGATATAGCATTTGCAAGACAACAGAGTGCAAACTATATCTCATTGTGCGGGGGCGAGTTTGATTTCATTGAAATGTTGGAAGTTCCTTATTGGGAATACTTATTTTTGAGCGGTGATATCCAAACTGATGAACTGGTAAATATTCAAGAGGGGTGTTTGCTAATTATATCTTTGATGTTCATGGAAGTTTATGATGATGTAGGCTCTTCTTATATCATTTCACAAAATTTATTGGGGCAAATTGATATTGCTTTAACAAGTTTTATTCCACTAAGTGACCGCCTTATGCAAATCAAAGAGAATGTAATGGTTTTGCGACGCTATGTTGAGGATGACAAAGTTCTGCGTAAAAGTGCGCCTGATAACTCTTCAATCGAAAATGAAATAAATGTCCAAAAATCAGCAGCATGGCTTTTTACGGAACTTGTCGAAAACTACTTCAAAACTACGTATGAAGCTTTTGAAGTAGAAAGACAAAAGTCACTGGCACGCATAAAAAGCTTTGGACTTGATAAATGAAGAATTTTTCAAACGGGATTGAACTGTTCAGCAGTAGTATTGCAACACTTGTTCCGGCAGCCATCAATAAAATTACGGCAGCCGAAATCGCCCACAACACCCATACCCGATATTGAACAACCGGCTCCGCTTAAGCCAATAATAGAAAAGCAGGAGCTTTTAAAGGCGGAAACTAAGTATGACCCACCGGCTAAGTTTCAACCAAAATTTGAGTTTCATATATATGGTGGTTGAAGTCATTTGTTGAAACATTCCAGAGGTTATAAATACAAAAATGGGGAACTAACAATAGTAAAACAGAAAGCAGATATAGATATGCCCGGTTTAAGCTTAAAGCAATATAAAGAGGGTGCAAAGGCCTTTTTTGGGCCGTCAAATTCAGGTACTGCTTCTTTTATCGGTAAAGATAATAGGCTATATTTGTATCACAGAGAAAGTAATACTTTTGGTGTAGCGAATCCTCGCACCGGTTCTATCATTACATATTTCAAGCCTTCCCCAGGTTATCAATTTTGGCTTGACAAAATTGCGTTACACAACAGGTAAAAATTTATTTATGTCAGTTTTTTTTCAAAAGCTGGATCATAGTTTCCTTGGAAAAGATTACGAACTTGTATTACGTGAATTTCATGCATTTCGTAAAAACATGGAGAATTTCATTCTCAATACTAATTTGGATGTTCAATGTTGTCCGTGCTGTGGATATCCTACGCTTAAAGAAAGAGGAGGTTATGAAATTTGTGTGATATGTGATTGGGAGGATGAAGATCAGGATGGAGAACGTGCAGACGAAATATGGGGTGGTGCCAATGGTAATATATCGCTGACTGAGGCAAGATATAATTTTAATAGTAGCCTGTATAAATATGAGACTCAATCCGGAAAAAAAAGAATTGCAGATCCGAAGGAAGTCATCTTGATTTCATCATCTCTTAATTCCGACCGTCAAAATTGGTTAGAAGGTTTTTCCACAGATGAAGACTTTGAAAAATTCGTCAATGAAAATGCTATAGCAAGCTCAGAAGAATTTCCTTACCCATTTGAAGTTTTAACTAAATAATAAAAGAACTGCTCACTATAGAAAGGGTAGCTTACAACCACAACTTGATGCCCAACTTAATAAAGGGTGAATTTTCCAAAGAGGAGGACTTTGAAACATTTATGAATGAGTATACTTTTGAAAACTCAAATGTCGCGCCTTTCTTTTATGAAGTTTTAATCAAATAATAAAAGAATATTTCACTTACAAAGTGTAATGTCCAACCGCTTTTTTTAACACTAAACAAAAAAGGTGAATTATTACGACTTGGGCGAATCACTTTAGATTCCGATTATCGACGTTCTGAAACTTTTCTCCGATGCGGGGTGTGCACGAATAAAAGGATTTGATAGTTCTTTTCCATGCTGCATAAAAGATGGTAGCAGCCGTACTGCGTACGCTGTGCAGACAGAGTATGCAAACTATTTGACGCCGCTGTGTTCAAAAGGCATGTGGCGGAACCTTCAAGTAAAAATTTATCTAACAAGAACCTTACGGCACCTCGTTCCTAACTGCTCCTAAGCCCACTCAAAGTCCACTCAAAGCCCCGCCAAAGCCCACTTAATAGTTCTGACCTAAGGTTTATTAAATATTTACTAATTGCAGATACAACCTGCCCTCAGCACTGAATGAGGTGGAAGATATTATATCACTGGTTGGTGATTCCAACCCCCAAACCATTAAGTAGTAAAGTGGTGCGATTGATAGGTTCGAATCGAACCTTAAAGGTCTTGTCAACAGGTGGTTGTATGCTCGTTTCATGGGAGCTTGAAATATAAAAAAACCTGCTGAAAAGCAGGCTTTCTTTATATTTCTTACAGCTTTATCTCCTCATCGCTGTCATCAAAAAAGCGAAACTCGGTAAGGTGATAGCTGCTGTTTACTTTTACTTTTATCTTTTGTTTGTACTTCCAGCTCCACTTCATTCTGCGGCTGGGTAAGCCAGAAGTGAGGTAAGTGTACACAATAGGATGTACTTCTATGGTAAGGCCTGTATGCTTTTGCATGATCAGGTAACTTAAATTCTTAGCTATTTCATCTTCCAGTATCAAGGTGCTGGAGATTTTCCCCGTACCCTGGCAACTTGGACAAACTTCGCTGGTGTTGATGTTCATTTCCGGCTTCATGCGCTGCCGGGTTATTTGCATCAGGCCAAATTTTGTGATCGGCAACACAGCATGCTTAGCCCTGTCTGGCCGCATGAACTGGTCCATGGCATCTGCCAGTTTCTTTTTGTTGTCCATCAATTTCATATCAATGAAATCAACAACAATGATTCCACCAAGGTCACGCAGGCGAAGCTGGCGGGAAATTTCTTCGGCAGCTTCAAGGTTCGTTTCCAGGGCATTTTGCTCCTGGTTA
>JBBQUI010000181.1:0-5314 GCA_038212575.1 Flavobacteriales bacterium | reverse complement strand
TGACGAATGGCACGAGCTTTTAGGAAGTAAACGCGGCGTACAAATGGAATTGGCACTTTCCCGCTTAAAAACCGTTTCTCCAAAACTTCGGATTTGGGGAATTTCGGCAACTATAGGAAATCTTGAAGAAGCGATGGACGTGCTTTTGGGGGTAAATCGAAATGTCACCCTGAGCGGAGTCGAAGGGTCAGTTTTGATTAAATCGGAACAAAAATCGAAAATTGAAGTGCGCTCTATTATTCCTAAAAAAATGGAAACTTTTCCGTGGCGAGGACATTTAGGGCTGCATCTTTTAGAAGAAATTGTTCCAATAATCAAAGCTAGTAAAACCACTATTATTTTTACAAATACACGCGGACAGTGCGAAATTTGGTTTCAGAAATTACTGGAAAAACATCCCGAATTTGCTGGTGAAATCGCGATGCATCACGGTAGCATTGCAAAGGACACGAGGCTTTGGGTAGAACAAGCTATCCGCAATGAGTCATTATTGGCGGTAGTTGCCACTTCAAGTTTAGATTTAGGCGTTGATTTTGCTCCTGTGGAAACGGTAATTCAAATCGGCTCACCGAAAGGAGTTGCAAAATTCCTGCAACGTGCGGGACGAAGCAATCACCGTCCCGGCGAGCCTTCAGTGATTTATTTTTTACCCACTCATGCTTTGGAATTGTTGGAAGCTTCTGCCTTAAAACGAGCTGTAAAAGATGAAGTGGTTGAAGATAGAATCCCGTATTTGCTTAGTTTCGACGTGTTGATTCAATATTTGGTTTCGCTCGCCGTGAGCAACGGATTTTTCCCAAAGGAAATTTTCCCCGAAATAAAAAGTACTTTCTGTTTTCAGGGAATTACGGAAGAACAATGGAATTGGTGTCTCAATTTTATCACTTTGGGAAGTCAAAGTCTGCAAGCCTACGACGAATATAAAAAGGTAGAAGTTACGGAAGAAGGGCTATTTAAAGTGGAAAGCAAACAGATTGCAATGATGCACCGACTGAGTATTGGCACCATTGTGAGCGACGCAATGATGCAGGTAAAATATATTTCCGGCGGATTTATTGGAACTATTGAAGAATGGTTTGTGAGTAAAATGAAACCTGGTGATACTTTTGTTTTTGCGGGACGGACTTTGGAATTGGTTCGGCTTCGGCAAATGCAGGCTCAGGTTAGAAAATCTAATAAACGCACTGCAAATGTGGTAAGTTTTATGGGCGGTCGATTGCCACTTTCTTCACAAATGAGTAAAATTCTGCGAGAAGAAATGCAAAGTGAAGCAGACCATAAACGAAACACGCCCGAATTAAAAGCATTGAGCCATATTTTTGATAGGCAGGAACGAGAAAGTATAGTGCCGGGCGAAAACGAATTTTTAATTGAAACTTTTAAAACCCGAGAAGGATATCACTCTATTTTCTACCCTTTTGAAGGGCGATTTGTGCACGAAGCGATGAGTAGTTTGCTGGCTTATAGAATTAGTTTGCTCTCACCGATTACGTTTTCTTTAGCATATAACGATTATGGTTTTGAACTGCTGAGCGACCAGTTTTTAGATATTCAAACCGTGTTGGACAACAATCTTTTTTCTGCTGAATATCTATTTGATGACCTTCAAAAAAGTTTGAATTCAACCGAATTGGCACGGCGAAAATTCCGAGACATCGCTGTTATTAGCGGGATGGTTTTTCAAGGTTATCCGAATAAAGTGATTAAAACGAAACACCTGCAAAGTAACAGCCAATTGCTTTTCGATGTTTTCCGGGATTATGAGCCAGACAATCTTTTGTATCTTCAAGCCTACCGCGAAACTTTTGAACATCAATTGGAAGAGGGACGATTGCGATTGGCTTTGGAACGCATAAATTCACAAAAAATAATTTGGAAGCAGTGCGAAAAAGCAACGCCATTCAGTTTCCCCATAATTACAGATAGATTGCGGGAAAAATTGTCTTCGGAAAAACTGGCGGATAGGATTAAGCGGATGACACTTCAATTAATGAAATGATTTTAAAATCACTTTTTAAATAGTGTTTTGATTTTTGTATACTACGCTTCCAAAAAGTCCTCAAAGTTTTCAGCATTTATTATTTTAACATCTGTATTATACGTTTCTCCAAAGAGTTTTGGAATCTTCGTTTTGGCTTTCGGATTAAATTTGAATTCAAAACCACTTATTTCACTCGCATTTTCTTCTACATAATCAATTTCCTGTTGGCGTACCGTTCTCCAAAAATACATACGCGCATCACTTTGAGAATAACGCAGGATTTTTAATCTTTCAGACATTAGAAAGTTTTCCCATAAAGCGCCTTTATCAGCTCTAGAATTCAGAAAATTGAGATTTCCGATTACTGCATTTCGCACACCATTATCATAGAAATATATTTTTTGATTTGTTTTTATTTCATTTCGCAAATTTTTACTAAAACTTGGCACCTTGAATAAAACATAGGCTTTGCACAGCATGTCAATATAATTAGAGACCGTATTTTTATCTATGCCTACAAGTTGGGCAATTTCGTTATAGCTTACTTCATTGCCAACTTGAAAAGCTATGGCCCGTAATAGCTTATCCAACACCTCAGCTTTTCGTATTCCACTTAAAGCTAAAATATCTTTATATAAATAGCTGCTTACCAATTGTTTAAGCACTTCTTTTTCAGCGCCATTTGAATTTAGCACATCAGGATACATACCATATATTAAACGAAGATTTAATTGTTGTTTGGCCTCTAAATATCCTACAGTGTTTACAAATTCTGGCCACGATATAGGGAAAAGTTCATATTCCCATTTACGTCCTGTTAATGGTTCGTTTATTTGATTGTTAAGGTCAAAAGCGGAGGAACCGCTAAGCAATAATTGCACGTTCGGAAAGATATCAGTAATAATTTTGGATGTAAGTCCAATATTTTCAATTCGTTGTGCTTCATCAATAAAAACATATTTGTGAGAACCTATTATATTTTCAAGTTCTTTGGTATTTGGATTGGTTAAAAGTTGTCTGACTGTTGAATCATCGCCATTTAAAAACAAATATACTTTGTCCGTTAGCAATTCTCGTATTAAAGTTGTTTTCCCAACCTGTCTTGGCCCCACTAAAACGATTGCCTTTCCTGCGCCAATTTTGGTATTAATATGGGTTTTTATAGTTCTATTAATTTGCATGATCAGTGATTATATTCACCAAATATACGTATAATTGGTGAATAAGCTCACCAAACTTACTTTTATATTAATCTTATAAATTTGTAATCGATGCTTTACCTTTGCAATCAAACTATGCAAAAAATTCAGATTAATTCACATAATTTTATACTTCATCCAAGCGGAGCCATCTATTGGGAAGCAAAAAAAATGCTCCTTATTGCCGATGTGCATTTAGGGAAAGTGGTACATTTCAGAAAACACGGTGCGCCAGTTCCTGCAAATGCAGCGTATGAAAATTTAGAGAAACTAACTGAAGTAACGAACCATTTTGAGCCAGAAACCGTGTGTTTTCTTGGAGATTTATTTCACAGCAAACTTAACGAAGAATGGCATGATTTTAAAAAATGGGTAGAATATTGCAAAGCAGATGTAATCCTAATTTCAGGCAATCACGACATAATTCCAAAATATTTATATGAAGATTTGGGTGTAAAAGTGTTTGATGAGTTATTGTTGGACGGGTTTCATTTAACGCATCATCCAACCGAAACAAAAGGTACATTCAACTTTTCTGGCCACATTCATCCGGGAATAAGAATGAAAGGTGTTGGCAGACAATATTTGAGCCTACCCTGTTTTTATAAAACAGAAAGCCAACTTATTCTCCCCGCTTTTGGTAACTTTACGGGGAAACATATTTTAACGCCTTCAGAAAAGGATGCCGTTTTTGCAATTGTTGAGGGGGAAGTTATCTGTGTTTCTAAAAAATGATCTACTATGAAAAAAACACTACAAATAGCCAACATCATTGCCTTCGTGGCAACGGTTTTCGTAAACTATCTTTCAAATACGGGAGCGATAAATAACACGACGATTGGTGATATTTCCGATGCCTCTAAAAATCTTTTCACCCCAGCTGGATATGCATTCTCCATTTGGGGGATTATTTATTTAATGCTTTTGGGGTTTGTAATTTACCAAAGCAGAAGTCTCTTCACAAAAGTGCGGGATGATGAATTTATTATAAAAACAGGCTGGTGGTTTGTGCTTTCCTGCTTTTCAAATATGATGTGGATTACATTCTGGCTTTATGGTTTTATGGAATTTTCTATTTTGGCGATTTTCGTTTTGTTGTTTTCACTTTTAAAAATAGTTATGCAAAACCGAATGGAACTGTGGGATGCGCCAATTTCTGTAATTGCGCTTTTATGGTGGCCTTTCGTATTTTACAGTGGCTGGGTTACGGTTGCGAGCATTGCAAATGTTGCCGCATATTTAAAGAGTATGGATTGGAATGCATGGGGTTTTAGTGAAGTTTCTTGGGCTATAACAATGATTATCATTGCCGGAATTATAAACTTAGTGGTAACTTGGAAACGGAATATGCGCGAATTCGCTTTAGTAGGAGTTTGGGCTTTGGCCGCCATTGCAGTGGCTAATTGGGAAGTAAGCCAAACAGTTGCATTTGCAGCAATCGCAGTGTCAGCAATACTTTTTGTTAGCAGTGGCTTTCACGCCTTCAAGAATCGAGATACCAGTCCAGTGAACAAATGCAAGGAATATTTAAATAGACGAAAGATTTAAGAGCTCTGCGCTATCAGACGTAAGACAAAAAGTTCAAAAATCATCTATCGCTAATCAGCAATCTAAAATCACTACACCATCCCTTTGATGTCGTTTCCCCAAGTTGGATAGGCAAAAATCATCGCCTTTAAGTTTTCAGTTGTTAATTTTCCGCACATGGCAAGCACAAATAAATTAATCATTTCGCCAGCTTCACTCGCTATTATATGTGCTCCTAAAATAAGATTTCGCTCTTTGTCTACAATAGTTTTATAGGCATAAACCTCTTCGTTATTGCGTTTCGCATTAAACCATTTCGGCACACTTTTATATTCCACCACAAAATCATAACCTTTTTTCTTGGCTTCTTCTTCGGTCAAACCAATGGAAGCAACCTGTGGAATTGTAAAAACCACGGAAGGTACGGGTGGAAAATCCATTATAGTATGATTTCCTTTTCGGATGTTTAGCGAAACTATCCGCGCTTCCTGTGAAGAAGTTGGCGTCAACGGAAGTGCGCCGCTGGCTGAAACATCGCCACATGCGTAAACAGACGGGTTTGTGGTATTTTGCAGAAACTCATTTACTGAAATTCCGCCCTTTTCAA
>JBBQUI010000180.1:0-5317 GCA_038212575.1 Flavobacteriales bacterium | reverse complement strand
GGGCACACAACTAAGGTGGTTATAGCGACGGGGCTCACCTCTTACCTTTCCGAACAGAGAAGTTAAGCCCGTTTGCGCCGATGGTACTGCATCTCGTGGGAGAGTAGGTCGCCGCCTTCCTTTAAAGACTCAATCAATTTTGGTTGGGTCTTTTTTTTTGCCGTGAAGTGAAGCTTTCTTCTTATAAACAGGTGGTATTATATATTGGAAGTCTCCACAGGACAAACGGACATTATTTATCCTGAGTTGATAAAAAATATTTACTTGAAGATTTCCAAATAAACGATAGTCTTTTTTTTGGATTGATAGGTTTATTAATTCCTAAGACAAATCTTTATTTTCCATAAAAACCTTTCATTAACTATTCTTACATATCTATTACTAAATAAGATAAGCTAGTATTACAGCTACTATAATTGCAGTCATTTTGGTAAGATTGAATTTGTGGTTTTTTGAACTCTCAAAAAGAATTGTTGTTGAAACATGTAGAAAGATCCCGATAACTATTGCAGTTATCTGCGTTTCGTAATTATGCACAAAATTGTAATTTGTTGAAATAAAACTACCTAAAGGAGTCATCAAAGCAAAAAAGAACAAAAAGAATAGGGTTGTGGACCTGCTATAGCCCGCGGTTATAAAAAAGAAAGATAAAATTATAGCTACCGGAATTTTATGAATTATAATAGCAAGCAACAAATTATTTTCTTCCGAAATTGGAAAACCTTCCATAAAAGCGTGAATGCTGAGACTCACAAACAAAACCCAAGGAAAATGCTTTGTTTCAGAATGTAGATGAACGTGCCCGTGTTCTGCACCTTTGGAGAAAAACTCGAGGAATATCTGCAATAAAATCCCGAGCATTATATATACACCAATACTTTTTGAAGGCGTTTCAAAAACTTCAGGCAATAACTCAAATACAGTAATTGATAGAAGAAACGCCCCGCTGAAAGCAAGAAAAACCTCCATATTGTGTAATTCCTTTTTCTTTAAAAATAACGCAATGAAATAACCTACGGCCACAGCCAAAAAGAGCAACAAATAATTCATCAATTAAAAATTAAGATTAGCCTTTCAGAGTTGTTTTTATCAAAAGCACTTAATTGATAATCTCCGAAAACATTTTTTAGGGTAACATTTGTTTTTTCAAAAAATAATTTGAAATCTTCCAAAGTTAGAGCTTTCACTTTTTCGATATAGTGATAATCTTTTCCTTTATCATTAAAACGTATGTTTTTTAATATATAGCCATCTTCAACGTATTTTTCAATTTGAAAAACAATATCGCCCACTTTCTTTTTCTCTGATGGCACTAAGTTTTTAATTGCTAATTCAACATTCAAAAAATCAATTACGCCATATCCACTTGGTTTTAATTCAGCTTTTATAGCTTTGATGGTTCTTAAATTATCTATTTCGTTTTCAAAATACCCAAAACTGGTAAATAAATTGAAAACTGCATCAAACTGCTGTGGATAGGGCAAACACATATCGTGCACTTCAAAATGGAGCCTTGGTTTTTCATATTGCTTGGCATGGTCAATGCTCTCTTTGGAAAGATCAACACCAGTAACATCAAAACCTTGCTTATATAAATATTTGGAGTGTCGCCCTCGCCCGCAGGCAAGGTCTAGTATAGTGTCATTTTTTTGTAGGTTCAAATAGTTAGTAAGCGTATTCATAAATAACGCAGCTTCCCTGTGGCCTCTATCTTTATAAAGCAAATGATAGTACGGCGTGTTGAACCACGAAGCGTACCAATTGTCCTTTTCTTTTTGCATACTTATTGTTTCGCCCTGCTAAAATACTGTATTTTTGCAGGAAATCTGTTCATATATTATGGTAAAGAATTTTAAAATGGTGGCCAAAACCCTTTTCGGGATGGAAGAACTTCTTGCACAGGAACTTCGCCAGTTGGGCGCCTCTTCTATTGAAATTGGTATTAGAAACGTTTCCTTTGAAGGAGATACCGGGTTTATGTACAAAGCAAATCTATGTTGCCGAACAGCCATTAAAATCCTGAAACCAATCACCGCCTTCAATATTTTTACTGAAGAAGATCTTTACAAGAAAATATACGAAATGCCGTGGGAAAATTATATGGATGTGAAAGGCTCGTTAGCTGTAAATGCCACTGTTTTTTCTGATGTCTTTACACATTCGCAATATATAGCCCTAAAAACGAAGGATGCAATCGTCGATCGTTTTCGAGATAGGGAAGGGGTGCGGCCGGATGTTGATTTGGACCATCCCACACTTCGCATCAATATTCATATTGATAGAAATATTTGTACCGTTTCACTCGACAGTTCTGGGGAATCATTGCACAAACGCGGTTATAAAGTGGAAAGTACATTAGCGCCTATAAATGAAGTGCTTGCCGCAGGAATAATTATGCTTTCGGGTTGGAGCGGGCAATGTAATTTTATGGACCCAATGTGTGGTGGAGGAACAATTTTAACCGAAGCAGCAATGATAGCCTGTAATATTCCACCAAACTTGAACCGCGAGGAATTCGGTTTTGAAAACTGGCCAGATTTTGACGTGGATCTTTATGAAAAAATTGAAGAGGCCGCACTTACGAAAGTTCGAGATTTTCCTCATAAAATCTATGGTTTTGATACCGATCCAGTAGCAATAAATAAGGCTAAAGAAAACATCAAAAGCGCCAATCTGCAGGATTTCATTGAAGTGAAACAACAGGATTTCTTCGAAAGTGAAAAGGAAAGTGACAAACCCTTATACATTGTTTTTAATCCACCGTACGACGAACGTATTTCTGTAAGTGATGTTGAAAATTTTTACAGTTCCATCGGCAATACTTTAAAACGAGGTTACCCGGGAACGCAAGCTTGGATGATTACTTCAAATATGGAAGCGTTGAAATTTGTTGGACTTCACCCTTCAAAAAAGATCAAACTTTTTAACGGACAATTGGAATCGAAGCTGGTGCGTTACGAAATGTATGAGGGTAGCAGGAAAGCTTCTAAACAGTAGCCTCCACCTACGCTGAAAAGCTTCGGTGTACAAGAGTGTTCAGTAAACAGTTGTCAATTGTCAATTGTCAGTTCTGAATTCTCCGTTTTTAGGGCTTCGGTTTTCTTAAAAATTGGAATTAAATACGAAATAGAATATCCATAGCCTACCCCAAACTTACTGTAGTCATAGGTTCTGTTGAAACCGGGAATGTATAGGTTTGCGAAATTTTCAGGTTCGTCTTCCGTGATTTTTCTTTTTATTTGGGCGTTTATTGAAAGGTAAAGGTTGTCTAGTATTTCGGTTTTTACCCCAATTATCACTTCGGCCCAATGTGCTGTCAAGCCGCTAAACTCTTGTGGTTCTGTAATAATCTGAGATGGAAATGCAGGATTGTCTGTATAAATTCTATAACTCAAAAGTTCCTGTTTAAAAGTTGAAAAACCGTAGCGAAGACCAAGTGTAATGGCGTTCTCCATTCCCAGCCAATTATCATAAGCGTTGTAATCAAAACCTATTTTGGCGTAGCTTCCACTGGTTTTGGATGAAACATAGGGTTCATTCCAGTCTTTTTTTTCATTACCTAATTCCACAGCTGCATAAAACTTTTTGGTAACCCTAAAATCGCCCATAATTTCGAAACCGGAATAGCCATCTTCAATCAGTGTTCTTAAAGGCTTTGCCAAATCTACACCCACACGTATCCCGTATTTTTCAATTTTTGGAACGGTGTCGGTTGCAGTTTCATTCTTCTTTTGCGCCAACAAAATTTGGGCGCTACAAAAAAGACTAATGAAGAATAGTAAGGTGAGCTTCGTTCTCATCATTAATAGTGTCTCTATTTGTTAAAATTTCTTGAATCCAGTTTTCAGTTCCTTCTTCCTCCAATGTTGTTTCCAGATTGTCAAATTCTGTTTTAAAACCGCATGCACGGGTTACATAAACATTTTTGCGTTGGTAAACAAAAACAATACTGTCCACGTTTATAATAGTATCCGTAGTTGTGATTGTGGTTCTAATAAACTTGTATTTTGTAGTGTCAGAATTTGTGTTAAGCGGAATAGCAATGGAATCGGTAGTTGTCCGTGCTAAAACCTCGACGGAATCCGCGTAATTTGTTACAATACTTAAGCCCACCACTTGTTTCCGGTTAGCAGGATTCACAATATCATTAAAAGTAATTATCAAATTAGGCGTAGTGGCCGTACCTTCTGGGCAGATATCGTCCTTTGTGCAGCCTTTGAAGGCGAAGATTATAAGGAGGAGTACAATTATTCTTTTGATCATATTTTAACTTTCGTTTTCAGAAAAATCAGCGCTTCTCCAAAAGTACAACATTTTCCACGTGATGCGTCTGCGGAAACATATCTACTGGTTGCACCTTTATCACTTTGTATTTTGAATCCAATAGCGCCAAATCACGTGCTTGCGTAGCGCTGTTGCAACTTACATACACAATTTTTTCGGCACCCAAATTCAATAATTGCGCAACAACATCGCCATGCATCCCGTCTCGCGGTGGATCTGTGATAACAACATCCGGTTTTCCGTGGGTGTTTATGAATTCCTCGTTGAAAACCTTTTTCATATCGCCAACGTAGAATTCAACGTTTTCAATATTATTTAATTGCGCGTTTTGTTTTGCAGCTTCAATGGCGTCCGGCACAGCTTCAACGCCGATTACTTTCTTCGCTTTTTTTGCAACAAACTGTGCAATGGTTCCTGTTCCCGTATATAAATCGTAAACCAGTTCATTTCCACTTAAGCCTGCAAAATCGCGGGTTATTTTATAAAGTTCGTACGCTTGTTCGCTGTTGGTTTGGTAAAAGGATTTGGCGTTTATTTTAAACTTCAAACCCTCCATTTCTTCAAAAATATGATCCCTTCCGTGGAAAAGTTCAATTTCTTGATCATACAGCGTATCGTTTCCTTTGGAATTGATTACATATAAAAGTGAAGTAATCTGCGGAAATTCTTCAACAACCGCTTCCAACAGTAATTTTCTATTTGCTTCGTCTTCGTGAAAAAACTGCACCAAAACCATTACTTCGCCAGTGGAAGTGGTGCGAATCATCAAAGTGCGTAAAAATCCTTCCTGATTTCTTGTGTTGAAAAATGATAGTTTCAATTCCTGGGCTTTCGCTTTAATAAAATCGCGGATTGCGTTGCTCGGATCCGCTTGTAGATAACAAATGTCTAAATCCAAAATCTTGTCCCACATTCCTGGAATATGGAAACCCAAAGCATTTCGGTTTTTTATTACTTCGTCGCTTTTAATTTGTTCTAACGTCAACCATTTGTTGTCGCTAAAACTAAACTCCATTTTGTTACGATAGAAATA
>JBBQUI010000179.1:0-5465 GCA_038212575.1 Flavobacteriales bacterium | reverse complement strand
TTGCGGTCTTTCAACGAAATTTCTCCATTGTTTGCTGAAATCAATTCTAAAAATTCAGCGTAATCTTCAACCGAAGAAACGCAAATAGTATCCTTGAAATTCTTCGCAGCGGCGCGAATCAAAGAAATTCCGCCGATGTCTATTTTTTCAATAATATCTGCTTCCGAAGCACCCGAAGCAACGGTTTTTTCAAAAGGGTACAAATCCACAATCACAGCATCAATCTGCGGAATGTTATATTGTTCCATTTCGGCAACATCGCCTTCGTGGTTCTGTCTATTCAAAATTCCGCCAAAAACTTTTGGGTGAAGGGTTTTTACGCGACCTCCCAAAATTGAGGGATAATCTGTTACATCTTCAACAGCAATTACTTGAATTCCAAGATCGTTAATGAATTTTTCAGTACCGCCCGTAGAATAAATTTTTACGTTCTGTTCGTTCAGTTTTTTAACGATAGGTGCGAGCCCGTCTTTGCTAAACACAGAAATTAAAGCGGATGTGATTTTTTTGGAATTGTTCATTATCGAAAATTAAGGTGCAAAAGTACATAATTGAATAGTAAATTTGTAACATAACGACAGAGAAAACGTCTTACTTTTTATAATTTTATCAACCGTTTTAAAGTTTAAAGTTCAAAGTTCAAAGTTCAAAGTTCAAAGTTCAAAGTTTAAAGTTCTACCCTTCGATTGTGCTCAGGGTGATAAGTTCAATAATCGTCAATCGTTAATCTAAAATCGTAAATGCTCATTTATCTTCGCGTTTTAAAGGAAAGTTTCAATTTTGCGCTCAATGCGCTACGAAACAATAAATTGCGAACCTTCCTTTCTTTGGTTGGCGTAACTATTGGTATCTTTTCCATTATCGCAGTTTTGGCGGCGGTAGATTCACTAAAACGTGAAATAGAAGGCAGCATCAGCGGTTTGGACAATAGTACGATCATTATTATGCGCTTCAATTTTGGCCCAACAGAAATCCCACGCTGGAAATGGCAACAGTTCCCGGATGTTACGTATGACGAATACCAGTATGTTGAACGTAATACTCCAAATATTGAAGCTGCAACTTTTACGCTGAATGTGCCAGAAGAAAGTATTAAATATGAAGACAGACAGGTTGATAATGTGCCCATTGGTGCGGTAACGGACAGTTATTACAACATTGAGTCATTGAAACTTTCCGAAGGGAGGTTTTTTAATGGTTCCGAGTCAAACAGTGGTTCTATGGTCGTGGTTTTGGGTGATGAAATTGCCAATCAGTTGTTTGGTGATGCGGCAACGTCTATTGGAAAAGAAGTACGTATATACGGAAGAAAATTTAATGTAATTGGGGTTTTGAAGAAGGAAGGAGCGGGCTTGTTTGGAAATTCAAAAGATACTTCCGTTTGGATGCCCGTGAATGTGGTGCGGCGTATTTATGGAGACAACAACAAACAAACCTTTCCTCAAATTGTGATTAAACCTGAAAAAGGTGTAGATCAGGCAGAATTTAAGGCCGTATTAGACCAAAAACTTCGAATGAAAAGAGGATTGAAGCCAGATGAAGTCAGCAATTTTTTCATTAACCAAATGCAAGGTTTTGCAGATTTTATTGATGAAATAACTGGAAGCATGAACATCATCGGACTTATTATCAGCGGATTTTCGTTGCTTGTGGGCGGTTTCGGAATTGCGAATATTATGTTTGTTAGCGTAAAGGAGCGGACCAATTTAATAGGGATTCAAAAATCATTGGGCGCGAAGAACAAATTTATACTGTTTCAATTCTTATTTGAAGCGGTAATTCTTGCCGTAATTGGCGGATTGATTGGTTTGTTTTTGGTGTTTATCGTTTCAATAATTGCCTCTCAATTTACAGGCGATTTTGAATTCGTGCTCTCGCCATGGAATATGTTTATTGGCACGGCAATTTCAGCAATAATCGGTTTGATTTCAGGAATTCTTCCGGCAATTTCAGCTTCAAAACTGGATCCAGTTGAGGCTATTCGGACGGGGATGTAAGCTATAGGAATTCTAAATTTCAAGCATCAAATTCCAAATAAATCTTAAAAAAACAAATCCCAAATCCCAAAGTGATTGGTTGTCTTTTTGGAATTTAAAATATTGGAATTTAAAATATTGGAATTTGCGAAGAAGTTGCGCCTAAATTTCTCTTCAAATTATTAAAGTATAATCGCAACTTCTTCGTTCACCCATTCCAAAAACCGCTCGTCTTCTGGAGAAAACGGATCTTCCATGTGCGAATCGATATCTATTTGCCCAATGTTTTTTCCATTCTTAAAAAGTGGAATTACAATCTCAGATTTTACGGTAATACTGCAAGCAATATAATTGTCCTGTGCTTTCACATCTGGTACCACAAAATTTTTGTTGCTCACCGCAACTTGCCCACAAATGCCTTTTCCAAAAGGAATAACCGTGTGGTCTGTTGGTTCTCCGGAAAATGCTTTTAAATGCAGGGTTTTCTCGGCTTCGTTTGCAAAATAAAAACCAACCCAATCATAATAGCCCACGGAAGATTGTAAAAGTTCACAAACCTCAGTTAATCTATTATTAGTGCTTTCTGCACTGTTTGCTAAAATGGTTTTAACTTTCGGTTTTAAATGTGAAAAAGGCATAGGTTTTTTTAAATCTTGATTACTTCGGTAAAAGTATTTTAAAACGGTTATATACACCAAAAACAAATCCTGTATTTTTGTTAAAAACCAAATTGAAGTATTGAGACCCATTTTCAAAAAATATAAAACGGTTATAAAATTTGTTGTCCTGTTTTTGGGAACCTATTTAATTCTCGGAATTCTTTATTCGGTATATTTAAAAGCTTCGGAAAAGGGGGCATATTTACCCGATTATATTACCAATCTTGTGGCAAAGCAAAGCGCCGCAGTGCTTGATAGTTTTGGCTATAGTTCTGTATTAATACCGGATCATTTGGATGAGGGAATGCTATTGACCATAGAAAATAAATATACCGTGAGCATTGTGGAAGGTTGCAATTCCATCAGCGTTATTATTCTGTTCGTGGCTTTTGTTATCGCTTTCGCGGAAAGATTTAAAAAAACATTTCTGTTTCTTCTTGCTGGATCGGTCTTGATTTATATTGTGAATATTCTGAGAATTGCTATTCTCGTTGTTGCTTTATATAAGTTTCCAGAGTACGAAAAAATTCTTCACTCTGTAGTATTTCCGGGAATTATATATAGCATGGTTTTTATTTTATGGATGGTTTGGGTACGGATGCTGAAACCTAATTCGGCACCATGAAAAATATTCTAAAAATATTGGGGATTATACTACTGGCAAGCCTTTTAGTATTGATACGAGCTTTTGAAAATACCCTTTTTTACGATCCGCTTTTAGAATTTTTCAAAATGGATTACAAGTCCATGCCGCTTCCAGAGATGGATACTTTTGCAGTACAAACGGGTATTGCACTTCGGTTTTTGATGAATACACTCATCTCACTTGCAATTTTATGGTTGGTATTTTTTGAAAAGGAAATAATTAAACTCTCTGCTATTTTATACAGTTTATTGTTTGTTGGGCTTTTTATGGTTTTCAGTTTCATTATTTTTTCTTCGGAAGAAACTGGCGGTCATTTTGTTCTTTTTTATGTACGCAGATTTCTAATCCAGCCTTTATTTCTGTTTATTTTTCTTCCGGCTTTTTATTTTCAGAAATATAAATCACGGTGATTTTTTGATATCTTTGCAATTCTAAATTTATTTTACAAATGAAAAATTCATACCTCGTTTTCTTCGCAATTATAGCATTTGCAGTTTCTTCCTGTAAAGACAACTCAAAACAAAGCGAACCAGAAGTTGTAACCGTAGACAATGCCGAGCCAAAAATCTACGAAATAGCCAAAACCGAAGCCGAATTCAACGATCCAAAAGTAGAAACAGTATTCAACCAATATTTGCAGGTTGAAACTGCTTTGGTAAATACCGATGCAAGCAAAACCGCTGCTGAAGCGGCAAAACTTGATTTACTTCTTAAAGAAATGAATGCTGATGAAGCAACACAAAGCGCTGTTGCCGCAATGGCTTCTTCGGATGATATTAATATTCAGCGCCAAAACTTTGAGGCGTTGAGCAGTGGGATGGAAACCGTTTTGAAGGGAGCCATAAAATCAGGTATGCTTTACAAACAATTCTGCCCAATGGCCTTCAACAATAAAGGAGCGTATTGGATCAGTAGTAGCCGTGATATTTTAAATCCTTATTTTGGAGATAAAATGTTGAAATGCGGCAGAGTGGATGCCGAGATTAAGTAGTCAGTGTTCAGTGTTCAGTATTCAGTATTCAGTGTTCAGTATTCGGGGTTCAGTATTCGGGGTTCAGTTGATAGTAGTCAGAGTTTTATTAAATTTTTTTACTCATCCAATTTTTTAAATAATATTCGTATTTTTGAACTTCAATGAAAAAAACCATTTCCATATTTCTTTCCTTACTGATGCTTGCCAGCAGTTCAGGGATTGCCTATGCGCAGCACTTCTGTAGCGGGATGGAAATGATGGCAGAAATTACTTTGGGTGAAAAAATTCTTTCCTGCGGAATGGAGGAAGTTGATCCCGACTGTGGCGACAAAACCGTTGTTATAGAGAATCACCCCTGTTGCAAAGACCATGTTACTAAAATTCAAACCGACGATAATTTTGCAAAGGCTTCTTTCGACTTAAAATTCCACAAGACTTTTGTAGCCACTTTTGTTTCTGTGTTTGTTTTACAGGAAGTTGAAATAGCTTCCAAAGAAAAAATCTTCTTCGCGGATTACAATCCGCCACCACTTGAACAGGATTTCAATATACTGTACGATACTTTCCTGATTTGATTTAATGCCCGCGTTGGTGGGTATCCCATGATTACAGCTCCCATTATTTCTTTGGAGTAATTACTCATATTCAATCAAATCTAAAAAATGAAAAATCTATTATATATAATTTTTATTCTCCCCCTCTGTATTTTTTCACAGGAAAAATTAACGGGAACTATTACTGAAAATATCAATAATGAAGAGGTTCCGCTTAGTGGAGCAAATGTTTATTGGCTGAATACTTCCGTGGGAGTGGTAACTGATTTTGACGGTAATTTTGAAATTTCCTATAAACCAGAATACAAAAAACTCGTCATCAGCTTTGTGGGCTATAAAACAGATACTATTTCGGTGAAGTCGCCAAAAAGAATAACACATTCTTTGAAATCTAAAGCTAATCTGGATGAGGTTACAATTACCGCGCGACAACAAACTACATCGCGTTCCTTTATTCAATCTGCGAATGTTCTTAATGTAAGCAGTGCTGAGCTTTTAAAAGCGGCTTGCTGTAACTTGGCAGAAAGTTTTGAAACGAATCCGTCCATAGACGTGAATTTTGCCGACGCTATATCGGGAACCCGACAAATTAAAATGCTTGGTCTTACAAGTCCGTACATTTTAATAACAACTGAAAACGTACCGAGTATCCGAGGT
>JBBQUI010000178.1:0-5488 GCA_038212575.1 Flavobacteriales bacterium | reverse complement strand
ACCTTGTTTCAAGGGGGGCAGGAGATGGTTGGGAAGCGGATTTAGTTGATAGTTGCTGGTTGATAGTTGTTGGCTGTTTCTAGTGGCTTCCTCTTGATTTGTAATTTATTATTTTAGCTTACGGGGTCATTGATTGGATATGTAAGCTTTTTTGTTTCTGAGCATTGATAGTTTATAATTGGATGTCATTGTGTATTTTTATTAGCTAGTAGTCAAAAATTGAATGGTTTAAAACTGCAATCAAAATAACACTAACCCCAACATTATGAAGAAATCATTATTACTTATTGCCATCTGTATTTTTGCAATAGCTTGCGGAAACTCTGAAACTTCCAAAGCTGAAAGCACCCCAACCGAAGCGATAACAAATGAAAAAGAGGCAGCTCCTGCTGTAACCGAAAGCGCTTCGTCGCCCTGTAGTTTCGTAACAGAAGCAAAAATCAAGGAAGTATTGGGCATACCTGCTGATGATCTTACCGAAATGAAAGATGTGATGAGAACCTACCCCACTTGTTTTTACAAATGGGAGACAATTGCATTCTCTACCAAACGAAGTATTGGAGGGCAGGAAGTAAGTCTTGATTATCCTGCTGAAGCAACCATCGTATTGGTTAAAAATGCTACGGATAAAATGTTTGGAATTTCAACAAAAGTTTATAAAAATGGAGAGGCCATAGACGGCATTGGCGATATGGCGATTTGGGGCTCAATAATGTCGCAGCTTACCTTTTTGGCAAAAGGAACAATGATTCATCTACATGTAAGAGTCTCTGGTGATGCCGCGGCTAACAAGGCAAAGGCGGTTGAATTGGCAGCTTTAATTATAGAGAAACTTTAAAAAATATTTTTGAATAGTTGCTTTCTCTTTCAGTGAAATAAACCAATTTAAAAAATGAAAATACACATAGAAACAGATCGCCTTCTTATGCGCGATTTGATGGGTGAAGATGTGCACGGCATGTTCACAATGGATTCTGATGCCGAAGTACATACTTTTTTGGGAAACAGGCCCATCACTACTTTGGCAGAAGCCCAAAAGTACATTGACTCCATAAAACAGCAATACATTGAAAACGGAATAGGTAGATGGGCGGTTGTTGAAAAGGAAAGTGGTGACTTTATTGGTTGGAGCGGGTTTAAGTTTGTGACCGATGTTATAAACGACAGAACCCGATATTACGATTTGGGATACAGGTTCCTTAAAAAATACTGGGGAAAAGGGTATGCTTCAGAAACTGCCATCGCTTCATTAAATCACGGGTTTGCTGAACTTGATTTCAAAGAAATCATTGGCATTGCCGATGTGGCGCATACAGCTTCCAATACAATATTGAAAAAGGTCGGGCTTATTAAACGGAATGAATTTACTTACGACGGTACGCTTCATAATTTCTATTCGCTTAGCAAAGCGGAATGGTTGGAAGGTGATATTTAACTCTTTTGTAGTCTATTAAGCCTGATTTTTTAGTTGAACAGCCACTATTGGACTATTTGTTATCTTAGTATCAGCTATTAAACCGAGCTACTTTTAACGGTTTACAAATACCATCTTAAAATGAGCAAAAAAACATACAAAACTCCTGGAGTTTATATTGAAGAAGTTTCAGCTTTTCCAAATTCCGTAGCTCAAGTTGAAACTGCCATTCCTGCATTTATTGGTTATACGCCACGGGCGGAGCACAATGGCAATGATTGTGCTTTTGTATCCACTAAAGTACAATCGTTTATAGAATTTGAACGCATATTTTGTTTTCCTGATGACGCCGAGCCTGTTCAGCAGTATAGTCCGCAGTATTATTTGGTTCAGCAAAACTCAAAGCCCAGTACAGGGGATTTTCTTTTAATTGGAAGCAAATATTACTCCATACTTCCCGATGCACATAGCATTTATTATCTGTATAACAGTGTGAAACTGTTTTATCAAAATGGGGGAAAGGAGGCTTATATAGTTTCGGTTGGGGGTTATGGAAAGACTTCGGGAGCACCTTTATATCTTGGAGCGCCTTTAATTAATCCGAATGTTCAGCTTGCAGATTTGTTAAAAGGTCTGGCAACATTGAAAAATGAGGAAGGAATTACTATGTATATATGTCCGGAGGCCACATTGTTGTCCATTGCTGAAAACGGAACGCTGATGCAGCAGATGCTTTTGCAGAATAGTGAAATGCAGACCGCAATAAGCATTTTTGATATTATTGGCGGAAATCGAGAAAACCCGCTTGGAAATGATGTGGATATAGAAGCATTTAGAAACCATACAGGAACTACAGGCTTAAGTTATGGAGCTGCTTATTATCCTTTTGTGGGAACCACCATTATGGCAAAGCAGGATTTGAACTATACCAATCTATTTGAGGGGGATGTGAACGCGCTTGTTACTATTTTTAGTTCGCTGCGTCCGCCTGAAGAAAGAACTTTAGAATTATTAAAATCTATTTATAATTCTGAAAGCTCGCAATCAGTAAGTGAGAATCATCGTACGTTACTTGCAATAAGTGCGACATATAAAGATATTATCTCAACTGTTTTGCAGGTTGTGAATATACTGCCTGCCAGTGGTGGAATGGCGGGATTAATAACAATGGTTGATAACAGCAGAGGTGTGTGGAAAGCACCCGCGAATGTTTCAATGGCTGGAGTAGCTAATTTACCCATAAAAATTGACCATGCAGAGCAGGAAGGCTTAAATGTCCCCATAAGTGGGAAATCCATTAACGCAATTAGAAGCTTTCCGGGAAAGGGGATTTTGGTATGGGGAGCTAGAACGCTGGATGGCAATAGCCTTGATTGGCGGTATATTAATGTGAGAAGAACAATGATTTATATTGAGCAATCTTGTAAAAATGCTTGTAAAAATTTTGTTTTTGAACCCAACGATGCCAACACCTGGGTGCGAATAACTTCGTTGATTGAAAACTTTTTAATCGATCTTTGGAGGCAAGGAGGATTGGCTGGAGCTACCTCAAAGGATGCTTTTTTTGTTAGTTGTGGTTTGGGAACTACTATGACTGCCAACGATATTTTGAATGGGCAGCTTGTAGTAAATATTGGAGTCGCAGTAACAAGGCCAGCGGAATTTATAGTAATCACTTTTAGCCAGCAACAGGTCATTTCTCCATAATATTGGGTCTTTATTGCTGAAATTATCCTTGTAATTCACTAATTTAGTGATGAATAATTCATTAAAAGCATGATGTATTTGGAAATTTTACAAAGGAAGTTCTTGCCATTACAAATTTTATTGTTTTTTCTTGTTGTTAGTGGCTGTGAAGCCACGTTGGCTCCTGCTTATGACCAAGCCATTGTGGAGAGTGTTACGGAAAACAGCGAGTTGGCGATGCGGTTTTTTGCTGAGGTTGATGGTGGCACCGAAAGTGATAGTTTTTTCACACGGCAATCCACTTACAACAAATTGATTGGGGCATTCTTGTCGTTAAAACTACAAGCTAAAGCGCGCCCCGTGCCCAAAAACGTTGCAGTGGACAAGATAAACGAACTGTTACAAGCCAAGGGCAGTAATGTGATTACAGGTGATTATCCGAGTGCGTTTGCCTTTGAGCAAATTGCCAAGACATTTATAAAAATGAAAGAAGTGGACAGAGACAGAGGTTTGAAGCCCCTTGCTTTGGAGGCCTTTAAAGGACAGATTGAAATATTTTTGGACCAGGCGATAACGTATGAAAGCTTCTTAAAACGATAATATTATGAATGAAAATGTAACAAATATTATTTCTGAAATAAAGGATATTGCTTCGGGAATATTGGAAAAGGATATTTCTGCAGTCCGCGGTTTCAGTGAACGACAGGTTGAAGCCATTGCCAAACAAACGGTGCTTATTCAAAATGGAGTAAAGAACGGCGATATTGACGAAGACCTCCGCGAGTTTTTTTTGGACGGGCTGGAAGCAATGGCGCTCAATTTTGTGAATACACTGAAAGGTATTTTGATGGTAACTCTTGAAAAACTTTGGAATGCTTTGGTAAATTTTCTTTACAAAGCGGTTGGGGTTGTGATTTAAAAAACAAATTCCAATTCCAAATCGACAAATCCCATTTCCCGAATTAACGAATCCCAAATTAACGAATCCCGAATTATAATTTCGTAAATTTGCACCTTCGTTTTTTATTTATTAAACCACAACAATGACTAATATAATTCTCTTTGGACCTCCCGGTGCGGGAAAAGGCACACAGGCTACATTTTTGAAAGAAAAATACAATTTGGTACACATATCTACCGGAGACGTTTTCAGATACAACATTAAAAATGAAACTGAACTGGGTAATCTTGCTAAATCCTTTATGGCTAAGGGAAAGTTGGTGCCAGACGAAATTACCATTGATATGTTGAGCAATGAGGTTGATAAAAATGTTGATGCAAACGGTTTTATTTTTGACGGTTTCCCAAGAACAGAAGCACAGGCAGAGGCACTTGGTCATTTGATGGATGATAAGGACACACAAATTGACGCTATGGTAGCCTTGGAAGTGGATGATGAGGTTTTGGTGAAGCGTTTGCTTGAACGAGGCAAAACAAGCGGAAGACCAGACGATGCCGATGAAAGCATTATAAGAAATAGAATAAAAGTATATTATAACGAAACCGCTATTCTGAAAAAATATTATCAAAAACAGAACAAATATCACGGTGTTGATGGGGTGGGGAGTATTGAGGAAATCACGGAACGATTGAGTGATGTGATTGATAAATTGTAAAAATTAAAAACCGAAAAATGTAAAACAGTAAATTTTAAAGTGTAAGAAGCTAATATTTCAAGACTTTTTACTTTTACAATTATCATTTTACATTTATTATTTATATGACTGAAGGCAATTTTGTAGATTACGTAAAGGTTCATGTTACTTCCGGAAAAGGAGGGCAGGGCAGCAAGCACATGCGGCGGGAAAAGTATATTCCCAAAGGTGGGCCAGATGGGGGTGATGGTGGCCGCGGAGGGCACGTAATTGTAAAAGCGAACAAAAACCTTTGGACGCTCTACCATTTAAAATTCAAAAGACACTTTAAAGCTGAACCCGGCTCACACGGTAGCAAACAAACCAGTACCGGTGCCGAAGGCGCCGATGTTTATGTAGAAGTGCCACTGGGCACGGTGGTCCGCGATAAGGAAACCGAGGAAATATTGTTTGAAATTACCGAGGATGGTGAGGAAAAAGTAGTTGCAAAAGGTGGTCGCGGTGGACTCGGCAATGCACATTTTAAAACTGCCACCAACCAAACGCCTCGCTACTCCCAACCCGGCGAAGAAGGCGTTGAAGCCGATATAATTCTTGAACTTAAAATACTTGCCGATGTAGGTTTGGTAGGTTTTCCCAATGCAGGAAAATCTACGTTACTTTCTGTTATTACAGCTGCCAAACCGAAAATTGCCAATTACGAATTCACCACCCTAAAACCCAACTTAGGCATCGTGGAATATCGTGATTTTAAAACATTTGTAATTGCCGACATTCCCGGAATCATTGAAGG
>JBBQUI010000177.1:0-5525 GCA_038212575.1 Flavobacteriales bacterium | reverse complement strand
TACAGGGCAGGTTATTACCCGTTTCAAAAATGAAGCTGGAGAGTTTGTGTTTGCTGCCTATTTAGTTCATTTGGAAACCCAGATAATATCGCTCAACGTTGTTTGTCCGTCTGCAAAAGTAAAAGAATGTAATTGTTCCGGCCGGAAAGAAGCCACATATTTTTGGATGGATTTTTTAAGCAAAGAAATTTCAGATTTCAATTTCCAATGTTCGCCATTTTTATCAAAAACAATTATAAAAAGACGGTTTTTAAAGTGGTGTCTTTTTTGAGCACTTTGGTTTTTATAAAGCCATTCAATAAGTTCGCTTTTGTGGTTTTGTGCGTATTCAAAAGTTTTTTCAAATTGCTGCGGAAATACCGAGGTTTTATGGTCAAAAGGAATTCCGAAGAGATAAAAATCCTTTTCAGAATCTTTTGCTTCAGCTACGCGTTCAATGCCTTCTATTTCAGCAAAAATCTGCTCCACAGCCAGTGCGCTCCAGAAATTGTACCACCGGTTCGCTGCGTACTGAAAAATCTGTTGCTTGTCCAATTCCTGCATTTCAGCCACAATTGAAATTTTGCGGATGAGCGCTTCCCAATTGGAAATTTGATATATAAATTTGGTATACCGGTCCCATTCATCATTTTGCTTTCGGAACCATTTATAGGAATATGCGTGCCTTTTTTTTAGTTCTTTTTCAATTGAAGCTAGTGAGATTTCATTCATAAAACACAGGTTTAAGTGAAGCTTCGTTGCCTAAAAATTTCAAAAAAGTACGAATGATTAAGCCAATAATATCTCTGGGGAAATCTTTAAACCTTTGTACAGCGACTTTATCATTTTAAGCGTGAGGCCTCTTTTTCCATTCAAAACTTCACTTACCCTGCTTTGGCTCCCCAGGTATTCCACCATATCTGCTTTGGTCATTCCCATTTGCTCCATTCTGAATTTAATAGCGTCAATAGGGTCTGGTGGGGCAATAGGGAAATTTTTCATTTCGTAGGCTTCTACAAGTGTTACCAACAAATCCAGTTCATCGCCCATTGGGGTGTCTCTTTTTGAGCCCCACAATTTCTCAATCCTATCCAAAGAATTTTTATAATCCTGTTCTGTTTTAATGGGCTTGATATCCATAATTATATTGTTTTAGCATTTATTTTATCGTACTGTGCATGAGTGCCTATAAACCGAATAAAAATTACTTGAAATTCATAATCGATTGCAACTACCAATCTATATGTATTGCCTTTAATATTAAAAACTGCTTTGCCCTCACTCACAATGCTAACACTTTTGAATTGCTGTTTCAGCTCATTGGGGCTATTCCATTCGGCCGCTTTTACATCGTGGTACCAGGCCCGTAAAGGTATTTCTGAATCAGCATAATCAGGCTTTTCAAAAAACGTCCTTAAAGTCTTAAAAGCGATGATTCTCATTTACCAAATTTAAAGAAAATATTTGAATTTCCCATTATGGGATATGTATTGATTTTCACTCATAAAAACAGAAATACAAAGGGCAAAACTACCACCAGCCAAAGCAAAATTTCCTTAAACCAAAACTCAGCAACATCTTTTTCAACATAGCGTTCGGTTTCAAAATTTTCGATATAATTAGTCGCTATAATAGCAACTGGCGCTAAAATAAAAAGTATCTCGGCACCTGTTTTTTCAGGGCCTGACAAGGCAACAAATAATGCCGTAATACTCAAATACAACAGTAAAAGATAGTTGGGCCTCTCTTTTAAGGGAATTGTTGAAATCTTTAAAACACGATACACTCCAGCCCAAATATAAAATGCAAGTATTACGGTTATTGGCACCAAAACGGAAGCTGAATTATATTTTGAAAAATCAAAACTTATGGCGTCCTGCCAATTTGCAAACCAATAAAGGGAGTCGTTTACCAGTAGTTGGTATGCAGTATTTATAATCAAAACTGCCATAAAACCTGTGAACGGAATCAGTATTTGCTTGTAATTTGTATTAGGTTTTTGAATCACCGCAATAAATAGCGGAATGAAAAACAAAAGGCTCCAAAAATAAAAAAGCGATGCCACGGTAATCCAAATGCTGGCATCAAGAATTTTCTTTGAAGAATTTTTATCACTTCGAAGGCTCATTATTCTTCGTAATGCCAATAAAAGAAAGACATTTGCCAAAAGTATTTTGTGTTGAAGAAAAATAATAGGCAGCATTACCAAAAAACAGGTAAAAAAAAGGATTGCGAAGGTGTTGTTTTTCGTCAAATGGTTTTTTCGTATAATGAAATCCAACAGCAACATACTCAATACACTTAGAATAATAAAAAATCCATGTTCAAGCAACAAAATTGGTGTAATGACAATTGATGATCCCGAAATTGCTCCCAATAAATATCCCACAATAATAAAAGCGCCGAGAATTAAATAATTTACTGGGTTAGATTTTCCAAAAAAGCTTGTTAGCATACGGGGTTATTTTATATTTTTGCACTCTAAAGATTAAAGATATGACTTGGAAAGGTTTTTGGGAAGGAATAGCTTCTCTTTTTGAAAATGTTCTTTTTATCCCTTACGATGCTTTGATGAAATTGGATAGCTGGTGGCTTGCAAACATTTTTTCGTGGTTGCTTTTACTAACAGGCGCAATTGCATTTATTTATTGGATGGGCAAACTGAAAGATTTCAACGAAAACACTGAAAGCACCTATACTTTCGACGAGAATCCATAATTTAGAATTACCCCGGCCCAAAAGGGAGCCATCTTTTCCCCCTTTAGCAGGGGTCATAGGTCGAAACCTATATCATTACGATATTGCATCCTGTCAAAATATAGTTTTTCTATGTTTTGATAGGATTTTTTTAGTGCCTTTTTGAAATCATGATCCAAAGAAGTTACTGCCAAAACCCGTCCGCCATTAGTAAGTGTTTTACCGTTTTCAGATTTTGTTCCAGCGTGAAAAACTATGGAACCTTCCACATTTTCCAAACCTGAAATTTCTTTACCTTTTTCGTAATCTTCCGGATAACCGCCAGAAACGAGCATTACTGTTGTTGCCGCTCTTTCGTCAATTTCAATATTGATATCATTAAGTTTTTGATGATAGGTCGCTTCAAATAAAGCCACCAAATCAGTTTTTATTCTTGGCAGAACCACTTCGGTTTCCGGATCGCCCATTCGTACGTTGTATTCTATCACGTAAGGTTCATTGTTCACTTTTATCAACCCAATAAAAACAAACCCTTTGTAATCAATTTTTTCTTCGGAAAGACCGTTCACCGTTGGTTTAACAATTCGGTCTTCAATTTTTTCCATCAAAACCTCATCTGCAAATGGCACTGGGGAAATGGCGCCCATTCCGCCCGTATTCAATCCTGTATCTCCTTCGCCTATGCGTTTATAATCTTTTGCAGTAGGAAGGATTTTGTAGTTTTTGCCATCTGTCAGCACAAAAACGCTGAGTTCTATTCCGTCCAAAAATTCCTCTATAACAACTTTGGAACTTGCTTCACCGAATTTGCTGTGGGCAAGCATATTCTCAAGTTCCTGTTTTGCTTCGTTTAAATCTTTTAAAATCAAAACGCCTTTTCCGGCGGCCAGTCCATCGGCTTTCAAAACGTAGGGAGGATTCAGTTTTTCTAAAAATATTTTTCCCGCTTCCAAAGATTCCGCTGTAAAAGTTTCATAGGCCGCCGTGGGAATGTTGTGTTGCAGCATAAATTCCTTAGCGCGCTGTTTACTGCCTTCCAGTAATGCGCCACGTTTTGATGGGCCAATGAGCATTACATTTTTAAGCTCGGTAGTTTCGGCAAAATAATCTGCAATTCCAGCAACCAAAGGGTCTTCGGGACCAACAATTACCATTTTAATATTATTTTCAACAACACATTCCTTTACAGCTTCAAAATCGGTTACCTTTAGTTCCACATTTGTTGCGATGGAAGCAGTACCAGCGTTTCCGGGTGCTACAAAAAGTTTATCACAGCGTTTGCTCTGTAAAATTTTATAGGCAAAAGTATGTTCGCGGCCGCCGGAACCAAGGATTAAAATGTTCATAGTTAGGCTTTTTATACCTACAAGGTTTTGGAAACCTTGCAGGAGAATTGAAATGTTTTGTTTCGGTGTCAAAAATAATTCATTTTAATGCCAAAACAAGGCAATAAGAAATAAAAAGGTGCCGCTTTTCAGCGGGATTTCTTCAACTAACAATTTCCGAAAGTTTTAGAATGAAAACTTTCGGAAATTGAGTTTCAGTAAATTTGTACCTTGAACCTCTAATTTATTTAAAGCGAATTTATCTTTGGGAAAATTTGTTTTTGGTTTAAAATAACAATCATCTTTTGAGACTCTTCGATATTTCCCTCTTTCTTAAAGGTTTCCCTATTAAAAGGGCGAAGGAGGAATTGCTTAAAATTTCGGAAATAAAAGAAGCAGACTACGAAGCATTTTTAAATGCGAAGAAGGCTGAAATTGTAAATTATCATTTAAAACACAATGCTTTTTATCGGAGTAAAGTAGATGGTGATTTTACAAATTGGGAATCGCTTCCTGTTATGAAAAAAGGAGATTACCAAATTCCGCTGAAAGAAAGACTTTCAGACGGATTTTCAGAAAAAAAAGTATATATCAACAAAACATCGGGTTCCAGTGGAAACCCTATTCGTTTTGCGAAAGACAAGTACAGCCACGCCATTACTTGGGCATATCACATGCAGCGTTTTGGTTGGTACGGGATAGATTTTAATAGTTCGCTACAGGCTCGTTATTACGGAATTCCTTTACATACTGTTGAAAATAAAACCGTGCGATTAAAAGATTTCTTAGCAAACCGTCATCGGTTTTCAATAAACGACCTTTCGGAAAATGCATTGGAAGAAATGTTGAAAGTTTATAAAAGAAAACCGTTTGATTATATAAATGGCTATACCAGCAGTATAGTTCTTTTCGCAAAATATTTGAAAGAAAAAAACATCGTTTTAAAAACTGTTTGTTCAACATTAAAAGTTTGCATCGTTACTTCCGAAATGCTTTTTGAAGACGATAAAGAATTGCTTGAAAAACAATTAGGTGTTCCTGTGGTCAATGAATACGGTTGCTCGGAAGCTGGAGTGATTGCCTTTACCAACCCCGATGGCGAATGGGAAATTGATTCCAAAACACTATTTGTTGAGATTTTGGATGAAGAAGATCGAGCTGTTCCGTTGGGAGAAGAGGGTAGAATTGTAATTACTTCACTACATAACAAAGCACATCCATTTATACGGTATGACATAGGCGATTATGGTGCTTTGAGTGAAAAAAGTACGATTAGAAAACCCATTCTAAAAAAACTGACGGGCAGAACCAATGATTTTGCAGTACTTCCAAGCGGGAAAAAAGCTGCGGGAATGACCTTTTATGTTATGACAAAAAAAATAATGGAGGAGAGTGGAAATCTAAGGGAAGTTAAAGTGGTTCAAACTAAGATTGATACTTTTGAAATAAATTATGTAAGTGGAGAAGCATTGACCGAGGAAAAGAAGAGTTTTATTGCAAAAACATTGGAGCAATATTTGGAGT
>JBBQUI010000176.1:0-5570 GCA_038212575.1 Flavobacteriales bacterium | reverse complement strand
GACGTGCATCAAGGCAATGGCACTGCGGAAATTTTTCAGAATGATCCTTCCGTTTTTACATTTTCTATGCACGGCGCAGGAAATTATCCATTCAAAAAAGAAAAAAGCGATTTGGATATTGCCGTTCCCGATGGAAGTGGCGATGCAATTTATCTTCAGAAATTAAAGGAAACTTTACCAAAGTTGATTGAAGAACAGAAGCCAGATTTTATCTTTTATTTAAGTGGCGTGGATATTTTGGAAACCGACAAATTGGGAAGGTTAAACTGTACCGTGGAAGGCTGTAAAGAACGGGATCGTTTTGTACTGCAACTGTGCAAAGATTTACAAATTCCAGTTGAGGTTAGTATGGGTGGTGGCTATTCCCCAGAAATTAAAACCATTATTGATGCGCATGCCAATACGTTTCGGTTGGCGCAGGAAATTTTCTTTTGAATTATGGGAATGAAGAAAAAAGGCAAGAAGAAATCCACCTTAGCTAAAGCTTCGGCAGACGAGGGAATAAATGGGCTAAAATAAGAATGCTGCGAGAAGTATCTCAAAAAAGGAGAGCATAAACGATGCAGACGCTGCCCTTGTTTTGATATGAACGAAGCGCAACGCTTTCAGAGGTTTGAAAATTTAGAAATAGATTTGAATTCTAAAGATTAAAAATCACAAATAAAGCCCCAATTTCATCTTCCAATACGGCATTTTTTCCTCAAAATATTCAAAATAAGGTTTTAGAGCGTCAGGATTTTCAAGCTTATCTTTTGCCATTTTTATCTTCTGAATTTCTTCGGAAGTAATGAATTGCGAAAAGTCGAAATCATTTCCGAATTGATGCATTTTTATAAAATGTCCATAAATCGAATCTTCGGAAAGACCTCGTTTTTCAGCAATTTCAGAAGGAGAAAGATTTTCTTCAATAAACATTTTGTAACTCCGTTCGTGGGTTGGTGAATTGCTTTCAAGATTATCTAAATGTCGATTGATTACCTTTAGAAAATCGTCAGCATATTTTTCAAGTTTGGCTTCTCCAACTCCGGAAACCTCTGCAAATTCTTCCCGAGTTCTCGGTTTTTTGAATTCCATATCTTCCAAAGTAGCGTCACTGAAAACTACAAAAGCAGGCTTATTTAGTTCTTGTGCTAATTTCAAGCGCAGCTCCCGTAGCTTATCAAAAAGTTCAGCACGCTTTCTTTTTACTTTTTCTACTGTAACTTTTTCTTTTTCTTGCAGCAAGTTTGCTAACCGTACTTTTTTGCCTTCAAACAAAACTTTTTTTGCGAATGGCGTGAGCAATAACCTCCCATTTTCGTGAAAATGAATTTGCAAAACACCTTGGTTCAAAAGCTGAATAACATATTGTTGCAAATCTCGCCACGAAATATCTTTTGCAGCACCGAAGGTTTTTATACTTTGGTAACCTTTGTCATAAACCTGTGCATTTTGTGAGCCACGGAGTACATCCAAAACCATCCCCAAAGCTTCTTGTTCCCGCAATCGCGAAACGGCCGAGCATACTTTTTGGGCGATAAGCGTGCCGTCAAAATATTTTGGCGGGGTTTTACAGATATCGCAATTACCACAATCTTCAGTGATGTGTTCACCAAAATAACCGAGCAAGGCTTTTCTTCTGCAACTCAAAGCTTCAGCATATTGCTGCATTCGTTCCAATTTTGCCAATTGAAACACTTCAGTCTCGGTACCTTCGGTAAACTTCCGCAACATAATTACATCTGCAAAACTGTAAAATAGTATGGTGTGCGCAGGAAAACCGTCACGACCGCTCCGACCAATTTCCTGATAATATCCATCTATATTTTTTGGCATGTTATAGTGGATTACCCAACGCACGTTGCTTTTGTCAATACCCATCCCAAAGGCGATTGTCGCAACAATAATTGGTGTAGTATCATTCAAAAAATTATCTTGAATATTACTTCGTTCTTCCGAAGTAAGTCCGGCGTGATATGCTTCGGCTTTATAACCTTTGGCATTAAGTGTTGCCGCCACTTTCTCCGTACTTTTTCTGCTTAAACAATAAATAATACCACTTTCATCTTGGTGTCTTTTCAGAAAATCGAGAATCTGTTTGTTGCGGTTTTGGCCGGGGCGGACATCCAAATACAAATTTGGTCTATCAAACGAAGCGATAAAAGTTTTGGCCTTTGGAATTGATAGTTGTGCGGCAATATCTTCCCGCGTGGCGCGGTCTGCTGTAGCAGTTAAAGCGATTAAAGGAATAGTTGGAAATTGCTCTTTTAAACTTTTCAATTGTGTATAGGCCGGACGAAAATCGTGACCCCAACTGGATATACAGTGCGCTTCATCAATAGCGAAAAGACTTATTTTTATTGAATTCAAGATAAAATTTAGCTGTGGAAGACTTTCGGGAGCTACATACAACAACTTTAATTTTCCGTTTTTTAAATCTTTTAGCACCTGTTGCTGTTCTTCATAAGGTTGAGAGCTGTTGAAAAAAGTTGCAGGAATACCATTTGCCTTTAGTGAGTCAACTTGATCTTTCATTAAAGCAATTAATGGAGAAATAACAATCGCAGTTCCTTCCAAGGCCAATGCTGGCAATTGAAAGCATAACGATTTCCCGCCGCCAGTGGGCATAATGGCGATGGTATCTTTCTGGTCTAAAATATTATTTATGATTTCTTCCTGGTTTGGAAGAAATGTTTCGTAGCCGAAATGCGTTTTGAGCAAATCGAACTTGTTTAGCTGGGTAGTTGTTTCCATTTTTGTAAAAATAACGATTCAAACTTTAAAAAAAATAAACCCCCACTAAAAGTGGGGGTTTGGTTAGCCAGTCATTTATTTACTCCCCAGCATGACTAGCTCGTTACATACTACCTCCGTAATATATCGTTTGACCCCTTCTTTATCATCATATGATCTGGAAGTAAGTTTTCCTTCTATCGCTACTTCTTTTCCTTTTGTTACATAGCTTTCAATAATTTCAGCGGTTTTTCCCCAAGCTACGATGTTGTGCCATTGGGTGTCTGTAACCTTTTCACCTTTTTGGTTTTTGTAGGTTTCATTCGTTGCGATGCTAAATTTGGCAAGTTTTTTTCCGCCATCAAGATTTACAATTTCAGGATCCTTTCCTAAATTTCCAATCAACTGTACTTTGTTTCTAAGTGTGCTCATGATTTCTAATATTTAATGTTAAACAATTGATACTATCGAACTTCATTTTATTCGACAGGACAAACTTACATTGGCTTCCAAATTTTAGTTGGTTGTTACATATTTACTTTCGTTTATAGTTGTTTGTAATCGTTTGTAAACGAATAATATTTTAAACAACCTCAATGTTTGTAGTAGATGATAGGATTTTATCAAATTTCAGATAACATCAAAAAAAATCCCGGAAAAACCGGGATTATGTATAAAAAGGAATTTTTTACTGAACTATTAAACAATAAATATACTTGCAATAGCATTTACCTCCTCCATTGTCAACGGTTCATCAAATGCTTGAGTAGTTGCATCGTCGCCACCAAATGCGGCAAAAAGACCGGCTAAATTTACGCCACCTTGAACTAAGTTGGATTCGGGAATATCACCTTGATATATCACTCCAAATGGATCCGGCAGGGTAGTATTGGCTTGTGTTATCCATCCTTTTTCGCCTCGCATTCTTCTAACTTGTGAAGCATGGCGAGCTTCTACTGAATGTATTTGCAAGGCATAGGTCAATAATGTATTGTCATTGGCCAATGCTCCAGCCTGCCCTTTGTAGGCTCTTACCCCAGTATCTTCAAAACCTTGGGCCAAAGCCATAAAAGTTGGATAATCGTTAAAGGGGTCAAGGCTTAACCCACCTGGGCCACCTGTGAAATCAAACTCAGGTTTAGGAACAGCGTCAGCGCCTAAAGCCCCTAATAGAAATTCAACGTGTGCATTTTCGTGTTGTGATATTTTTGCAAAGACAGTTTGGTCACTTGCAGAAATTACACCACTATCCAGTCCTAGTTGGTAAAATTCTTTTTCCAAATATTCCAAGGTCAGGGCAAAATTCAACACTTCAGTATTTGTAGCCATAAAGGCTGCGCTTGTCATTGAATTTGTCGCCGCTCTTGTTTTGGAGCTAGTTGCAGCCAGTCCAAATGGAATTGAAGCTAGCGCAACATTTTTACCAACACTTTTAAAGTGTTGAAAGGAATCTCTTCGTGAACCTTTTGCATTTAAAAGGTCTTTATCGGAGAGTATATCTAAAATTTTTATAAAATTCATAATGTTTGTTTTTTAGTTTATATTAATTAAGATGTAGGCAAATTGTTTGCTGTAAATGGGGTAACTACAAATCCAGTAGCTATAACCGCAGCCAAAACGTCTGCGGGAGGGGTTGCTTTATCAAAAGCTGGCGCAGTTCCGCCCAAACCAATTAGAATATCGTCCCCGGCAAAATCTGCAGATCCCGGATTTATTAAATCTCTGATTGCTGAAGCATGTCGTGCTTCTACAGATACAATTTTTCCAGCCAGCAATAAATAGGTTTCTCCAGCAGAATCCATTACATCTATTAATTGGCCCGCACCATTATAGGCACTAACACCAGTATCTTCCAATATTTTTGAAATCTGGAGTACGTTGTCTCTACTGCCAAAATCTACCGAAGAAAAATCAAATTCCAAGTCGGGTAAAACCATGCTTGAATCAACTGCTGCATTAATGGCCACCTTGAAGAATTCTCTATGGATTACTTCATGATTATATAAATCTTTTAATATTGTTTTTTCATTTGCAGAAGCTCCAGCATAATAGCTACCTTCTATTACTTTGGCATAAAAAGCGGCTTCCAATTGCTCTAGTGCATATGCGTAATTTAAAATACCTAAATTACCTGCACCCAGATCAAAAGGTAATGTTGGATCAGGATCAGGGCCATCGTCATCATCGCTGCATCCTACCATAAAAAAGAGTCCCGACCCAACAAGGGCTGCACCACTCAATTTTAAAAATTTTCGCCGATCATTGTTGACGGTATTTTCAGTGTAAATCTTTATTTTGTTTTTCATAACGGTAATATTTTTTAAGTTAATGTTTAAATTTACGTGTAACTAGGTGGGATGGTTTCAACAAATAGGTTAATGTTTTGTTACAGATTTCCTATATTTAGTTAAACTGTTATCTTTTTACTTATTTGTGTTAATTATTTAAGATTAGATTTTCTCAATTTCGTATAATATTAACAACTCCATGATTGAATTGTAATTTTTGAATTAGAAAGATGAATTGAATTTGTATACTAAATTTTCAAAAAATTCCAAAATGAATAGCAATAGATTGGAAGCCTTTAGCGATGGCGTTCTTGCCATTATAATTACAATTATGGTATTGGAACTGAAAGTTCCGCATGGCACAGATATGGAAGTCATAAAGCCTCTATTGCCAGTTTTTTAAGTTATGTACTCAGTTTTATTTACATAGGAATTTACTGGAACAACCACCACCATATGATGCATGCCGTACAAAAAGTAAACGGTGGAATTCTTTGGGCCAATCTTCATTTATTGTTTTGGCTTTCCTTAATTCCTTTTGTTACGGGTTGGGTTGGGGAAAATCATTTT
>JBBQUI010000175.1:0-5583 GCA_038212575.1 Flavobacteriales bacterium | reverse complement strand
TTTTTTAAGCGTGGTTCCCTTTTCAAGATAGGTATAGGAAGACGTGCCGGGAATCCATTGAAAATCTTGAATGTGCTCTGGGTAGAATTTTCCGTATTGTTCCAGTACGGCATCTTTTAGGGTCAGTTCTTTTAGTTGTGCATCAACATTTAGAAAAAATAAAAAGGAAAATAAAAAGGCGAAGTAGTATTTCATAAAAAAATTATTGGATGGAAAAAGTAAAAACAAAATTATAGATATCTAAATATTCTAGTAATAGGCTAAGATAAAAAACCTTTATTATCTTTAGATTCTCATCAGAAAATATTTAAAAAAACAAAACTTAACAACCTAACAAATATTATAGATGATTCAATTACGCCGAACTAATTCAACAGACGAAGATTTTATAAAACTCGTAAAAAAACTTGATGCCGATCTCGCTATTCGCGATGGCGAAGACCATCCCTTTTATGACCAATTCAACAAATTAAATTCCATTAAATATACAGTAGTTGCCTATGACGAAAGCAAACGTGCAGTTGGTTGTGGAGCCATCAAACAATTTGAACCAAAGGTAATGGAAGTGAAGCGTATGTTTGTTCCTTTGGAGCTACGCGGAAAAGGAATAGCTGGTGATATTTTAAAAGAACTTGAGACTTGGGCGATGGAACTGGGCAACAGAAAGTGTATTTTGGAAACGGGCATCAAACAACCTGAAGCCATTTCGCTTTATAAAAAATGCGGTTATAAATTTATGGATAATTATGGCCAATATGCTGGGGTGGAAAATAGTGTTTGTTTTGAAAAACTTCTGAGAAAAGAATAAATTAATGAAGATAAAATCAAATGCTGCATCCGCTGAACTTACATCTCCATTTTATAAAATAAATGAGGAATTCTGCAGGGAGTTTGAAAATTTCATTGCCAGCAAGAATGGTAAAGTAAAGGGGAATTATAACGCATGGTCTTATTTTATTCAAGGTGAGATAATGACTCCAAAACCTTGGCATTTAAAATATAAAAAAGCTACTTATACTTCAACGGGAAACTTGATACTTTCTTCTAAAAAACAAAATTTACTTACGTTAGCAGAATGGTCAACTCCCTGGATTGGATCGTATAATTCTGAATTTGTAATAAAAAGGAAGGATAGTGTTGGTTTGGTGGAAAGGCTCTTCAAAAAAGAGCTAAAAAATTTTAATTTATCAAAATATTATTTAATTAATGGTGCCGAAAATAACGTTACCCTCATAGAAAATTTGAGCTATAAACTCAAAGAACTTTTCATTTCTGAAGAAATCTATTCAATTATTCTTATGAATGATAGACTCACTATTTCTCTTAGAACGGAAAAACATCATTTTGATTTTTTCAAAAAATTAAACTCACTTTAAAAAAATATTATATCCAAAAGGAAAATATAAAATATATTAATCGTAATATTGCAATATATGCATATAAGGAAATGGGAATAACCAAAACAGAAATATTTACAGACCAACAAAACCAAGTGGCTACTTTCGCAAAAGCCTTTGGTCATCCTGCTAGAGTAGCTATTCTTCAGCATTTATTTAAAATAAACGCATGTATCTGTGGCGATTTAGTTGAAGTAATTGGCCTCGCCCAACCCACCATCAGCCAACATTTAAAGGAGCTCAAAAACCTCGGCTTGATAAAGGGAAGTATTGAAGGCACAAGTATTTGTTATTGTATTCATCCCGAAAATTGGGCTGCAATGAAGGCTGTGATGAACCAGTTTTTAAATCAAGATTTAGAAAATAAAACCAATTGTTGTTAATCAATAAAAACACCGTATTATGAAACTATCAGAAATCAAAAACCATTTAAATAGTTTGGAACAAATAACTTTTATGCTTCCAAACGGAGACTTGGTACCCACACATTTTCACGTTACCGAAGTAGGGAAAATTACCAAACACTTTATAGACTGCGGCGGCACGGTTCGCAACGAAGAAGTAGCAAATTTCCAGCTTTGGAACGCTGACGATTACAATCACCGTTTGCATCCCGAAAAACTTTTAAATATCATTAAACTTTCAGAAAAAGTGCTTGGCCTTGAAGATTTGGAAATTGAAGTGGAATACCAAATGGAAAATTCCAAATCCCAAATTCCAAATTCCAATTTTGATACAATCGGAAAATTCAGTTTGGATTTTGACGGTACAAACTTTTTACTCACTACAAAACAAACAGATTGCCTTGCAAAAGAAAACTGTGGCATACCCGCTGAAAAACCAAAAAGACAGCTTGCCGAAATAGATGATGAACCGTGCTGCTCGCCAAACGGTAATTGTTGCTAGTATGATATTGATCGAAATTTCAGCAGAAAACTATCCCGAAGTCGCCAGAATTTATGGTGACGGCTTAAAAACGGGTATCGCCACTTTTGAAACTACTATTCCCAGTTGGGAAAAGTGGGATGGTGGGCATCTTTCTTTTGGAAGAATAATGGCCACCGAAGAAAACAACTATCTGGGCTGGGCTGCACTCTCCCCTGTTTCAAGTCGCTGCGTTTATGGCGGTGTTGCTGAAGTAAGTGTTTACATTTCTGAAAAGGCAAGAGGAAAAGGCGTAGGTGAAATTCTATTGAAAAAATTAATTGAAATAAGCGAAGCTAACAATATTTGGACACTTCAATCTGGAATCTTTCGCGACAATATGGCTAGCCATAAATTGCATATAAAATGCGGTTTTAGGGAAATTGGCTATAAAGAAAAAGTTGGTCAGCTTCGCGGTGTTTGGAAAGACAACGTGCTTTTGGAGCGACGCAGTAAAATAGTTGGAATATAAAATTCATCAAATGAAACTATTAAAACCTATAAGGGAATACATTGAAACGCTAGACACATCAAGACTTTCCGAAGAACGGAAAACTATTTTGCAACCTCTAGTTGACTATCTAAATTTAAAAATACAAACGAAGCAAATAATTCAACTGAACTTTATTTGTACTCACAATTCGCGGCGCAGCCATTTGGCACAGATTTGGGCCCAGGCAATGTCCGAATACTTCAAAGTTCCAAATATTCAATGCTATTCTGGCGGTACGGAAGCCACCGCGGTTTACCCCATGGTAGTTCAAACTTTGGAAGGAGCTGGCTTTCAAATTTCCAAAGAAACCTCAGCCGAAAATCCTGTCTATCACATAACATACGCCACTAACAAAGATTCCTTGCTTGCCTTTTCAAAAAAATATGACGACGATTCCAACCCCAAAAGTGGTTTTGCTGCAGTAATGACCTGTTCACATGCTGATGCTGGCTGCCCCTTTGTTGTTGGTTCGGAAAAACGAATTTCCATAATGTATGAAGACCCAAAAATTTCAGACGGCACTCCCCAGCAACAGCAAATTTATAAGGAGCGTAGCGAGCAGATTGCTACCGAAATGAAATACATATTCTCAAAAATCGATTTATAAAATGGCAGCATCAAAAAAATTAGGTTTTTTAGATAGTTATCTAACCCTTTGGATTTTCATAGCAATGGCTATAGGTGTGGGTATCGGTTTTTTTGTCCCCTCCTTTCCTGATTTGTTGAATTCCTTTAATAGCGGTAGCACAAATATCCCCATTGCCATTGGTTTAATTTTAATGATGTACCCGCCGCTAGCCAAGGTAAATTATGCCCTTTTGCCAAAAGTATTTAAGGATGTAAAAGTGCTTTCTATTTCCTTAATTTTAAACTGGATTATTGGGCCGGTACTTATGTTTGTGCTGGCTATAACTTTCCTTAGAGATTATCCTGAATATATGGTAGGGCTTATTTTAATTGGCCTTGCCCGTTGCATAGCCATGGTTTTGGTTTGGAACGACCTTGCAGAAGGAAGTAGTGAATACGGCGCAGGTTTGGTAGCGCTCAACAGTATTTTTCAGGTGTTTGCATATAGTTTTTACGCTTGGCTTTTTATTACCGTACTGCCTCCCTATTTTGGGTTTGAAGGTGCTATTGTTGACATTTCCATAGCCACCATAGCCGAAAGTGTTGCTATTTATTTAGGTATTCCATTTGTTCTTGGCATATTAAGCAGAGTGATTTTGGTGCCTTGGAAAGGTGAAGAATGGTACACAACCAAGTTTATTCCTGCCATTTCGCCAATTACGCTTATTGCACTGCTATTTACTATAGTAGTTATGTTCTCTTTGAAAGGAGAAATGATTGTGGAAATCCCAATGGATGTGCTGCTCATTGCAGTGCCGTTGCTTATTTATTTCATTTTAATGTTTCTAATTGGGTTCTTCTTTTCAAAAGCCATGGGTACAACCTATGACAAAACCGCTTCCATAGCCTTTACTGCAGCTGGCAACAACTTTGAATTGGCTATCGCCGTGGCCATAGCTGTTTTTGGCTTGAATTCTGGGCAAGCTTTTACGGGAGTTATTGGTCCTTTAGTGGAAGTTCCGGCACTTATTTTATTGGTTCGGGTGTCATTTTGGTTGCGGAAGAAGTATTTTGGGAGGGGTGAATCTGTGAGTTTGTGAATCTGTGAGTTTGTGGTTTATGCCGCTGAACTTTTTGTCCAGTATTGAAAAAAGGAATAGTAAATTCCCAAACATCATTTCTTCGTTTTATCTTTTCACAAATTAAAGGAAATGCTCCGGAATCATTGTGAAGATTTTTATAAGAATACTGAACTTTTGCAGCTTTTGTTTCCTAAGCCACCTTAAAACTAAATCTATTCTGAAGCAAATAGCTATAAATAACCGTGATAATTACAGTTAAAAATCGTGAAGGCGTAGGGTAAAATTCCAGCAGATCCACCAAGATTTTCATGCAGATATAACTTAGCAGCAACGAACCCATCCCCACGATAAAATATCTAAAAATCTGAACATTCCACCGTAGGTTTGAATCTTCAAAAGTGATGAACTTGTTCAGTAAAAAGCCGGTAGTGAAAGTAATGGGAAACACAAAAAAGAGGGATGCAATGTGCGGACTCAGCACCACAAAATACAGATCGATATTCTGTTTGTCGAAAATAAAGTGGTAAAAAATAAAATACAAGCAAATATCAAACACCAAATTACTTCCCCCACATACCGCATACCGATAGGTTTTTAGCGGTAGCCAGCGCCGGAATAAAAAATAGAAGGTGTCAATAAATGTGGTGATACCGTTTTTCATGTTTTGAATTGCGGGCAAATGTACTGAAAAAGCTTTAGGCTTTATGCTGTAGGCTTTAAGCTAAAAAATGTATTTTAAAAAACTTATATTTGAGTTATAATATTTACGCACATGTGTGGGATAAACGCAATAGAATTTTTAAAAACTTGTTTATATACACATGTTAGCGGTAATACTACTGTTCGCATTTAAACAACCATCTACCACATTTTTTACATTGCCTTTGTATATGTCCTCTTTTTATCTTTAAATCAGCCCACTCATTCCATTCTACATAACCCATTTCTTTAGCCATTGGTTTATACTCCTTACACACACTACCGCTAACATTGTATAAAATCAATTTATTAGCATAGTCTTTCACTTTATCCTTTACTTCTTGCGGAGTTTTGTTTAATATTCTTTTTGTCGTTTTACTTCTCATAATAAACTGTTTTTATACTTGACCGTTACCCACAA
>JBBQUI010000174.1:0-5592 GCA_038212575.1 Flavobacteriales bacterium | reverse complement strand
CTTCGGCTGAGTTTATATTGAGCGAAGTCGAAATGCTCAGGATAAACCAAGGTCGAAACCTACTTTTGGTCAACTTCTTTTTCAGTTAATTGGTTACCTTTGTACCTCTTAAAAAAATAAGTATATGACAAACGAAGCCGCCCCGCTGAATTTCATTGAACACATTATTGAAGAAGATCTCACAAAAGGGTATAAAATGGAACAATTGTGTTTCCGTTTTCCGCCAGAACCCAATGGCTATCTTCATATTGGCCACGCCTCCTCAATATGTTTAAATTTTGGTTTGGGCGAAAGATATAACGCGCCCGTAAATCTTCGTTTTGACGATACAAATCCCGCAAAGGAAGAACAGGAATTTGTGGATGCCATTAAAAAGGATATTTCTTGGTTGGGTTATGAATGGGCCACAGAATGTTATGCTTCCGATTATTTTCAGCAGCTGTATGATTGGGCTGTTCAGCTTATAAAAGAAGGAAAAGCTTATGTAGATTCCCAAACTTCAGAAGCAATTGCAGAGCAAAAAGGAACTCCGAATATACCAGGGAAACCAAGTCCTTTCAGAAATCGTTCTGTAGAAGAAAATTTGGATTTGCTGGAAAAGATGAAAAATGGCGAAACCAAGGAGGGCGAACACGTGCTTCGCGCAAAAATAAATATGGAATCGCCCAATATGTTGATGCGCGACCCAGTTATGTACCGAACCATCAACAAACACCACCACCGCACAGGTACTGATTGGAAAATCTTCCCAATGTACGATTGGACCCACGGTGAAAGCGATTATATTGAACAAGTATCACACTCTTTCTGTACGCTGGAATTCTTGCCACACAGAGAGCTTTACGATTGGTTTTTGGACCAAGTGTACGATTCTGAAAAGTTACGCCCTAAACAACGCGAATTCGCCCGTAGAAACTTAAGCCATACGGTTGTTAGCAAACGAAAACTTGCCCAATTGGTAAACAGCGGTGTTGTAACAGGATGGGACGATCCACGAATGCCCACAATTTCTGGTCTACGCCGAAGAGGTTACACACCAGATTCAATCAAAAACTTTGCAGACAGCATAGGTGTTGGAAAACGTGAAAATTTGATAGATGTTTCGCATTTGGAGTTCAATGTTCGAGAAGATCTCAATAAAAAAGCACCACGAATAATGGTAGTTTTGGATCCTGTAAAATTGATAATAGACAATTACCCGGAAGGTAAAACAGAAATGCTCGAAGCTGAAAACAATCAGGAAGACGAAAGTGCAGGCAATAGGGAAGTTCCTTTTTCAAAAGAATTATTGATTGAAAGAGAAGATTTCCTAGAATCTGCAAACAACAAATTTTTCCGTTTGACGCTAGGAAAGGAGGTACGTTTAAAAAACGCTTACATTATAAAAGGCGAAAGCGTAGTGAAGGATTCCGAAGGAAACATCACTGAAATACATTGCACCTACGATCCCGATAGCAAAAGCGGAAGCGGTTCCGAAGCTTCCCTCCGAAAAGTAAAAGGAACGCTACATTGGGTTTCTACAGAACACGCAATTCCTGTTGAAGTTCGTCTTTACGACCGTCTTTTCACTGAAGCTTCCCCTGATACCAATAAAGAAAAGGATTTTATGGAACTCATAAATCCAGATTCTTTACAGGTAATTACGGGTTATGCCGAGCCAAGTGTAAAAGGTTCAAAAGCGGAAGACAAGTTCCAGTTTCAGCGTTTGGGTTATTTCGTTGTTGATAGAGATTCTACTTCAGAAAAAATTGTTTTCAACCGCACAGTTCCTTTGCGTGACTCCTGGGCTAAGTTGACCGATTAATTAACATTTATAGTATGATATAATTCGTTTTTTAAGAAAATTTGGCAAAAATCTCTTCTTTTTAAGATAAATTTATGGATTGAAAATTAACTATTAACCGGTTGTTAACAACAAAGAAAAATAGTGTTGCCTACCTTTGAGGTTATTAACATATAAAACAAATAACAATGGCATCAAATACTGGTCAAACACTCATCGCATTATTAACAGGAGCCGCAATTGGAGCGGGATTGGGAATACTTTATGCACCGGACAAAGGTTCAAACACTAGAGATAAACTTAGTAAAGAAGCTAAGAAAGCTCAGAAAAAATTGAACCGACAAATTCAAGAAACTAGTCATACTTTAACAGAGAAAGCGCAACGTGCTAAATACAGCTTTGAGCAGAAACTGAACGATACATTATCTTCAGCTAGTTATAAAGCTGATGATATTTTGTTAGCAATGGAAGATAAATTAGAAGCTTTAAGAAGACAAAACGCAAAACTTCAAATTGATTCCACAGTTGACAAAGCAAAAGCTACAGCCAATAAAGTAACTGTATAAAGATGGCATTTAAAGGCCTTACAGACAGCCTTCACAAGGTAACGGATAGAATAGAAGATTATGGTTTAAGCATGGCGGAGTATTACAAACTTCGCCTGTTTAAATCTGCTATGAAGGGATCTGTATCGCTGGTTAACCTTTTAGTTTATGGCAGTCTTTCGCTCTTCGTTTTGCTATTTCTCTCTATTGGCGCAGCCTTTTGGTTAGGTACTTTTTTTGAAGAACCTTATATTGGTTTCCTATTAATAGGAGCATTTTATGGAGTCATTTTAATATTCATGTTTATTTTCGGAAGAAAAATTATAGAGCGCAATATGCTTCATAAATTTTCAGGACTATTATATGATGCTGAAGATTTAGAGCCAAAAGTTGCAGCTGAAAAAGAACTTGACGAATATCAAGAAATAAAGCGGGAGGAAGAAATTAGAAAAGAAAACCCTTCAAATCAACTCTTATGAAGCGATACACTGATTTTGATGAAATAGATAGAGATTTGAAATACCTTCGTCTTAAAGCACAGATAGATCTCGAAGAAGTTAAACTTGGCTTAAGTGAAGGCAGAGATACTATTAGTGAAGCGCTTTCACCTGTTAACTTTATTGCAAACATCTTTGGCGCCATTCTTAAAAAAGCCTTTGTTTACAAGATGGTGGATAAATTGATTGGTATAAAAAAAGTTAAAAATGCAGATTACGAAGATGATTAGCATTTTTAATGTTTATCAAAATTCGATTAATTGACAAAGAATGCCCGCTGAAATTTCAGCGGGCATTCTTTTTATAATTTTTATCAAAATGAATTAATAATTCAAATCATCACCTTCTTCGGCGCGAGGTGGAGCTTGGCGTTTAGTTTTCTTTTTGTTTACTATTCCTTTTTCAAGGTTTTGTTTCTTCATCTCCTCGCCAATTTGATTACTTGCCACAAACGAAGCAATCATATTGTTCAACATCTCGCTACCTGCCTGTGGCGAGTTTGGCAAAAGAATAAGATTTGTATTTGTTGCTTCGCCAATGGACTGCAACGTATCGTAATGTTGTGTTACCACAATTAGCGCAGAAGCTTCCTGTGAATTAATGCCCACATTGTTCAAAACATCCACACTTTCTTCCAAACCACGTGCAATTTCACGTCGCTGATCTGCAATACCCTGACCTTGCAAACGCTTGCTTTCTGCTTCGGCACGGGCTTTTGCAACTATTTTTATACGTTCTGCTTCCGCTTCAAATTCGGCCGCTACTTTTTCGCGCTCGGCGGCGTTTATTCGGTTCATTGCTGCTTTTACCTGTACATCGGGGTCAATATCTGTAACTAGTGTTTTAATAATATCGTAACCGTATGTACTCATCGCTTCGTTTAATTCTGCTTTCACGGCTATTGCAACGTCATCCTTTCGTTCAAAAACATCATCCAGTTTCATTTTAGGCACTTCGGCGCGCACAACGTCAAAAACGTATGAAGTTATCTGATCGTGCGGATTTTCCAATTTGTAAAAGGCATCATAAACCTTCTGTTCCAAAACCTGAAATTGTACCGAAATTTTCAGTCGGACAAAAACATCATCCTTCGTTTTGGTTTCAACAATTACATCCAACTGTTGGATCTTCAGGTTTATTCGCCCGGCAATTCTATCAACCACAGGAATTTTAATCTGCAAACCGGAATGCCTAATGCTTAAAAACTTTCCAAAGCGTTCAACTATAGCTGCTGTTTGCTGTTTTACGGTAAAAATGCCCGAAAGCAGTATAAAAAAACCAATAATCAATATTGGAACAATAAATAAATAACCCATATTTTTAAAATTTTTAATGGTTTGATTTGTGGAAGGTACAAAATAAAACCTATTTTCACGCCCTTAAATTATATCCCCAACTATGACTCTACGAAGATTGTTTTTCGCTATATTTTTTCTTTTCGCTATTCATCAAACTTTTGCACAGCGTAACTATGAAGGTTATAATTTTCTGGGAATTCAGGGCGGAATAACATTTTTTGACATTCAAACCGATGATTTGGTAACCCAGCAAAAAGAGGGTTTTACAGCTGGTTTTACTACACGCGGTTCATTCCGAAATAATTTTGATTTGGTTTATGGTCTAAGCTTTCAAAGTGCTTCCGTGGGAGTGGAAGGTAGAAGTCTTTTAGGGACAGACACCCAAAATATTGGCTATACCATTCAGGGCGCACAGATCAATTTCTTGGGAAGCTATAACATTATCGTGAAACATTTGAGCATTGAGTTCGGGCCTGTTTTCAATATAAATGGGAAAATGAAATTGGACAAAGACGAATTTGAAGACTATGTTTTAACGGGTTACAATACACTTACTGCAAAAGATATCCAAGAAATTTCTAGATTCAATGTTCGGCTTGCGGGCGGCCTTACTACTGGATTGGAACATTTCCGAATAAGCGCACAATACCAATATGGCGTTACAAACATATTGGGCAAACTGAATGACAAAGGTTTGGAAAATGAAGATTTTGAAGGGCACAGTTCCACCATTGTTGTGATGGGGGTGATTTACTTTTAGCCAACTATAATTTTTTGAGTTAAGAAACAGATTTCTTTAAATTTTTGCCCTGACCCTAAAGGGAAATTAAAGAAATCTTCATTCCATTTGCCGCGGCGAAACGAGCCAAAAGAATGAAGATTTTATTCTTTTCAAAACTCCGCAGAAAGGATAAGGTTACTTTTAGCCTATAAAATCAATTGCTTTTTCGATGCGGGAGATGCTTTCTTCTTTTCCCAAAATTGAAAGAATATCAAAAACTTCCGGACCTTTCATCTCACCGACCAAGGCTAAACGCAGCGGCATCATCACTTTCCCAAAACCGATATTTTCTTCAGTAATCCACCCTTTCACTTTTTCCGAAAGATTTTCTGCTGAAAAGTCTTCCGAAGAATTTAAAAGTGAAACTACTTTTTGCAACAATTCGGGTGTTTCAGCTTTGAATGCTTTTTCCACAGCTTTTTCGTCGTAATTTTTTGGAGCCTCAAAAAAGAAACTTCCCTGCTCCCATAGATCGCTTACAAATGTGGCACGTTCTTTTAAAAGTGAAGCTATTTTTGTCACATCGAGAGCACTCGATATGTCTTTTTCTCTTAGAAATTTTGAAAACTGTGAAGCAAGTGCTGCATCATCAACCATTTGAAGATACTGATGCTGAAACCATTTTGTTTTTTCAGGATCAAATTTTGCACCTGCTTTATGAACTCGTTCCAGTTCAAAAGCTGCAACT
>JBBQUI010000173.1:0-5631 GCA_038212575.1 Flavobacteriales bacterium | reverse complement strand
TCCGGTTGAAGGATTTCTTTCGGATCTTCTCTCTTTTCAACTAAATTGGTAACAGACGCCACCTTTCTTTGGAAAAGTTCCGGGTTCAAAATATTCTCGGCCTTTTGCATTTCGGCTTTCAGTTGCTTGTCTATCTCAAGGCTAATTTGTTCGGAAACATCTTCTGAAATTACTTTTATTTCATCCACGGAAGCATCGTGCTGCAAGATGGTTTGGGAAATTTCATTCTGAATAAATTTTTCCGAAGTGATATATTCAAACAAAATATCACGATCGGTTGTATGGGCTGCGGTAAGTTTTAGCGCATCGTTGTAAAGAAAACTTTCCTGATTTTTCAAACCTTTAAGTTGCAAGGCTCGCGCACTTTGAAAATAGGGGTATTTTTTAATAAGCAAATCCAAAGCAGCCAAGTCCTCAGAAGTTATTTTCTGCGGATTGGCGAGTAAATATGTGTAGTTTTCAAAGTTCAAAGTTCAAAGTTCAAAGTTTATTTTCATTATTTGCAAAATCACTTTTTCAGATTTTCAAATTGACAAATCTTCAAATTCAAAAAATGCTACCAGTTTGCAAGTGATTTGTTAAAAATATCCTGCGTCAATCGTTCAAAAATTATATCAACCGCAGCGTCAAGTTTTGAGCCCGTTAACTGCGTTGTTCCCGGATAATCATAATAAAAACTAAAGGGTTGCTCAAAATCTTTAAGTGGGTCCTTTGTGTTATAAAAACGTACGTTTATTGCAATGGTAAGCCTGTTTTGGGCTGCCGTACTGTTTGCTGTTGCAGTGATGGGCGCAATGTAGAATTGTGTTATTTCCCCTTCATAAACCAAATCGCCACTACTGTTTACCAAATCCAAACTGGTCTGATTTAGTAATAAATCCTGCAATTTTTGAGTGAAATCGCGCGCAATTCCAGGCTCAACGATGGGCGCGTTATTTTGAAAATAATTTACCTGAACGGTTTTGGTAGTGTTGTAATTTATATCAGCCCCTGTGAAAGAATAGGGGCCACAGCCACTTAAAGAAAAAGCTAAGATTAAAAAAAATAAAATTGAAACTATTTTTGACATTTGCTACTTTTTTTTAACTGAACACTGAACACTGAACACTGAACACTGACGTGCACGCGATAAATCGCGAGCCTACAAATCGTATTGTTTAATCTTTCTGTACAATGTTCTTTCAGAAATACCCAGCTCATCCGCGGCATCCTTTCGTTTTCCGTTGTATTTTTCGAGGGATTTTTTGATGAGTTCCAATTCTTTTTGCTGAAGGGAGAGGTTTTCTTCTTCTTCAATTTCTTCGGCGTACTCATACTTATCTTTTCGAGAATCTGATGTGCTTTCGGGAATACTGAAAACTTCAACGTCGCTTTCCTCGCCGTTGTTTTCTTCTTCAATTATTGAAGCCAATTCCTCTTCGGCATCGTTTTCTTCATCATATATTTTATTAATAAGTGAAGATTGCTCCTCCTTTACTTTGGCAGTATTTCCAGTTTTCATCAATTCCAAGGTAAGTTTTTTAAGATCGTTTACATCGCGTTTCATATCGAAAAGCACTTTGTAAAGAATTTCCCTTTCACTGCTAAAATCGCTTTCGGCTTTTTTTGAATTTATAACAGCCGGAAGATTGCTCCCCATATCCGGCAAATAATGTTTCAATGTTTCGTATGAAATTTCACGGTTCTGTTCCAAAACCGAAATCTGTTCTGCAACATTCCGCAACTGGCGAATGTTTCCGCTCCAGCGATATTTCAGCAATAAATCTGTAGCGCGGTCGTCCAACCGAATTGTGGGCATTTTGTACTTCTGCGCAAAATCTGCCGCAAATTTTCTGAAAAGCAAATGTATGTCTTCCTGCCGTTCGCGAAGCGGCGGCAAGTTTATTTCCACAGTGCTCAATCTGTAATAAAGGTCTTCCCGGAATTTTCCCTTTTCGATGGCATCGACCATCTTTACATTGGTTGCTGCCACAATCCGAACGTCTGTTTTTTGCGTTGCGGAAGAACCTACTTTCAAAAATTCGCCATTTTCCAAAACGCGGAGTAATCTAACTTGTGTTGGCAGTGGCAATTCACCTACTTCATCCAAGAAAATGGTTCCGCCATCGGCTACTTCAAAATAACCACTTCGGGTTGCCGTGGCTCCCGTAAAAGAACCTTTTTCGTGCCCGAAAAGTTCGCTGTCAATTGTTCCCTCGGGAATGGCGCCGCAGTTTACGGCTATGTATTTTCCATGCTTTCTGTGGGAAAGGGAATGGATTATTTTTGGAATACTTTCCTTACCCACACCGCTTTCACCCGTAACCAACACCGAAATATCAGTGGGCGCAACCTGAATTGCTTTTTCCACGGCACGGTTCAGTTTTTGGTCGTTGCCTATTATTCCGAATCGTTGTTTTGTTGCTTGTATGCTTTCCATAAGCCCCCTAGCCCCCAAAGAGGGAAAAGCCTCCTAACCCCGGATGGGGGAATGGGATGCGGTTAAATATCTTTTTTATTTTCACTTCGTTCATACTAATAGTTTTTAGAGGGATTTGAAATGCTTGCTCCCCATTTTCCCCCTTTGGGGGCTAGGGGGCTAATCCCACAGCTTCCCCAATCAGTGTCGCTGTTGTACAATCGGTTATTTTTACGTTTACAAAATCTCCTGCAATGTAATTTTCCTTCGGAAAAACCGCAACATTGTTATGCTCCGTTCTTCCGCTCCATTCGTCTTTGTTTTTTTTGGATTCCTTTTCAATTAAAACAGTCACTGTTTTTCCTAAAAATTCCGCTGTGCGAATGGCACTGTGCTTTTGTTGAAGATTCACAATTTCTGTCAATCTTCTGCTTTTTGTTTCTTCGGGCACATCGTCTTCCAGTTTTCTGGCAGCCATTGTTCCGGGTCTTTCGGAATATTTGTACATATAGCCAAAACCATATTTTACATATTCCATCAAACTCATTGTTTCATGGTGGTCTTCCTCGGTTTCAGTAGGGAAACCAATAATCATATCCTGTGAAATGGAACAACCGGGAATGATTTGCCAAATCCTGTCAATCAACTTCATATATTCCTCGCGCGTGTGCTGACGGTTCATTTCCTTTAAAATCCGCGTACTCCCACTTTGAACCGGAAGGTGAATATGATTGCAAATATTATCGTGTTTTGCCACAATGTGCAATACCTCTTCGTGCATATCCTGCGGATTGCTGGTTGAAAAACGAATACGCATTTCGGGATGTGCTGTTGCAGCCATATCAAGCAACTGCGCAAAATCTGTAGCCGTTGCTTGTTGCATTTCCGAAGCATTTTTGAAATCTTTTTTCAAGCCGCCGCCGTACCATAAATAGCTATCCACATTTTGACCGAGCAGTGTTATTTCTTTGTAATTTTTTTCAGCTAAATCATCTATTTCCCGTAAAATACTTTGTGGGTCGCGGCTGCGTTCGCGACCGCGGGTAAAAGGTACCACACAAAACGTGCACATATTATCGCAACCACGGGTTATACTTACGTAAGCAGTAATTCCGTTTCCACCCAAACGAACCGGTGAAATATCGCCGTAGGTTTCTTCTTTGGAAAGGATTACGTTCACTGCATCACGGCCTTCTTCAACTTCTTTCAGCAAATTTGGGATGTCTTTGTAAGCATCTGGACCAACAACCAAATCGACAATTTTTTCCTCTTCAAGAAATTTTTCCTTTAAACGCTCGGCCATACAGCCAAGAACGCCAACCTTCATTTTTGGATTGATTCGTTTTACGGCATTGTATTTTTCAAGACGTTTGCGAACGGTTTGTTCAGCTTTATCGCGAATGGAGCAGGTGTTTACCAAAACCAAATCGGCTTCTTCCAATAAATTTGTGGTGTTGTAACCTTGGTCTGCAAGAATGGAAGCAACTATTTCGCTGTCGCTAAAGTTCATGGCGCAACCGTAGCTTTCAATATATAGTTTGCGGGAATTGCCCTCGCGAGCTTCCAATGTTAATGTGTTTCCTTGAGTATTTTCGTCAATTATCTTTTCCATAAAAAATCAAACTTCAATGCAATTTGTAACCTTAAACCATTGAACCGGCAAAGATACAATTAATTGCTAACGGTGACAAAGTGTCAGATTTTTTTTAAATTTTTCTGAAGTGAAGTTACTTTTTCAGCGGAACAGAAAGCTTTTGAATTTCTGCCAAAGCCTCCTTTTCATCGCCCCAGCCTTCTATTGTCACTGGGTCGGAATGGTCGTAGTTTGAAAACCATGTTTCAATCAATTGAAGCGCATTTGGGTATTTTTTTGAAAATTCATCAAAATTTTCTGCGGAAACAGTTCGCAGTTTTTCATCGGCGGGAATGCAAATCACTTTGTAATCAGATTCGCCCGCATCCAAAAGTTTCAGCACGCCAATTGGTTTTGTTTCCAAAATAGTTCCCGTTTTTATCGATTCACAAAGCACCAAAACATCCAGCGGATCACCATCACCGCCTACTTCGGGATTTGAATACGTGGAAGCTATAAACCCATAATTTCCGGGATAAGGGAGATATTCAATTACGCGTTCTTTCCCATCGCGAAGGTCAACCGCAAATTTTTTAGAAGTTTTGTTGAACTCAATCTTTTTGCTAGTTCCGGCGGGAATTTCAATAATGCAATTCACATTGTTTTCTTCGGAAAAAGTAGGTGTTTTAAATATTTTCATAGCGGGATTGCAATTTTGGAATAAAGTTAATGTGAAAACCAAAAGAGAGCTTCTAAAAAATAAATTCTTTTTTAAAAATAGATATTTCATAGTATCAATTCTTAGAATTCCCAAAATGTAAAATACAGTAATTTCAATGCATCCCTATGTTAATGGAAGACTAAATTTAGTCCTTAAAAATTGCGTATTCAAAAATTCATATACATTTGTAGCCATAACATTTCAGTATATGGCAAAGAATTTAGTGATCGTCGAGTCCCCAGCAAAAGCAAAAACCATTGAAAAATTTCTTGGTAAAGATTTCAAGGTTTCCTCCAGTTTTGGGCACATTGCGGACCTTCCGTCCAAGGAATTGGGCGTAGACGTGGAAGGCGATTTTACACCTAAATATATAGTGAGCAGCGACAAGAAAAAGTTGGTGGCAGAATTAAAAGCACTTTCCAAAAATGCCGATATGGTTTGGCTGGCGAGTGATGAGGACCGAGAGGGAGAAGCCATTGCGTGGCATTTGGCAGAGGAATTGAAGCTTGATAAAAGCAAAACCAAGCGTATTGTTTTTCACGAAATTACCAAGACTGCCATTTTAAAAGCCATTGAAAATCCACGCCAGATTAATTATAATTTAGTGAACGCCCAGCAGGCCAGACGCGTTTTGGACCGTTTGGTGGGGTATGAGCTTTCACCGGTTCTTTGGAAAAAAGTGAAAGGCGGACTTTCCGCAGGCCGTGTACAATCTGTTGCCGTGCGATTGATTGTGGAGCGTGAGCGCGAGATTGAAGCGTTTACAGCAGTTGGTTCCTACAGGATTGATGCTGAATTTACCACAATTGACGGCAGCAAATTTAAAGCAAAACTTCCAAAGAATTTTGATACGGAAAAAGAAGCGCGCGAGTTTCTTCGGAAGAATTTGGGGGCTTCCTATAAAATTTCAGATTTAACGAAAAAACCTGCCAGCAAATC
>JBBQUI010000172.1:0-5653 GCA_038212575.1 Flavobacteriales bacterium | reverse complement strand
TAAATCAACCCTATATAGAAAATGAAAGTTTCTGTAATACTGCCTATATACAATGGTGAGAAAACACTTGATGCTACTTTAAAAAGTCTCGCAGCCCAGACCTTTCAAGATTTTGAATTGGTTGCTTGTATTGATGGTACTAAGGATGGCTCGGAAGGTATTTTGGAAACTTACAAAAACATTTTTTCGAGTTTGACTATTTTAAAAAACCAAAATAATCTTGGATTGGGTCCAACTATGAATAGATTGGTATCAAACTCCAATGGAGAATATATAGCAATAGCAGAGCAGGTCGATTTATTGGTCGGTAGGACTGATTTAGCCTTGGTTTCTGGGATTGTAGAGTTTTGGAATGGTGAGAAAGTGACTTCCAAATTTTCGGGAATTCTTGTTTATGGGGCTATATTTCAAACTTTAGCCGCAATCCTTTTCAAAGGTTGCGGTATACCTTGTTATTTAAAAGAATCATTAAAAAACTAAACACGAAGAATGACTTTCATTAACGATTTTAAGCAAACCTTTCGTAAATTTAAATATCAGCTCAATTTTGCTAAAAGAATTTATCGAGATAAAAAATTTCACGAAACGTATAGAATTTCCAAAGCTGAAGTTGCAAAAGTACCCTCACGTACGGAAATCATTAATTTTTTAATTGAGTTAAGAAATGGCACAAATTATTTGGAGATAGGCGTGAGAAATCCTGAAGATAATTTTAACAAAATTGCCTGCGAAAACAAGTATTCGGTGGATCCAGGTATTGAGTTCAAAGAAAATCCAGTTGATTATAAAATGACATCTGACGAATTTTTTGAAGGATTGAAAGTTGGTCGTTTGAATATTTCTAGTGATTTAAAGTTTGATGTTATTTTTATTGATGGATTACATTTAGCTAACCAAGTAGAGAAAGATATTCTTAACAGTTTGGATTTAATTACGGATAAGGGTTTCATTGTAGTGCACGATTGTAATCCTCCGACAGAATTTCATGCACGAGAATTATTTGGCTTCAGAAATTCCCCGGCAAGAGGATTTTGGAACGGCACTACCTGGAAAACATTTTATAAGTTCCGTCATAATAAAGGTTTATACTCTATTTGTTTTGATACGGATTGGGGCGTTGGTGTGTTTTCTAAAACCGAGTATCCCGGTTTTAATAATTTAGCGTTGCCAATAGATAATCCATACTTTGAATTTAATTCTCATTTAAGAAATAGGAAATTATACATGAATCTACAAAACTTTGATGATTGGATCAAAAAAGTAAAATAAAAGTTCTATACACCATACCCAATTTTAAGACTGCGGGCAGCCAATACGTATTGCTTTCCCTGTTTCGAAAAATTGATAGGAATGTTTTTGATCCTTATGTTTGTGTTGAAAAATTTCCCGAGACCCTTCCAGAAGATATTCTAGATGAAAAGCGTCTTCTTTTTGAATGGACAGGTAACAAAATTCAAGCTATTTTAAATTTCAGAAGATTCTTAAAAACTCATGAAATAGCTATTGTACATTCTTGGGATTATAAGTCCAACTATTTTGAGGCATTGGCTTGCAGGATGGCGGGTGTGAAATATTTGTATACCAAAAAGAACAATGCCTGGTCCAAACGGTGGCAATTGAAAAGTTGGTTTTCCAATCATATTGCTTACGATAACCCTAAGATGAAGAATCGTTTTTTTTCTTCCCCATTTTTTAGAAAAAAAATATCATTTATTCCACACGGAGTGGATACCGAGATTTTCATGCCTTTGGAAAAATTACCCCGTCAAAATTTCAATATTGGCTGTATTGGAAATATTGGGGAAAATAAAAATCAATTATTCGTTATTAAGGCATTAAAAAAGCTTCCAGAGCAGATAGATCTACATTTATATGGAAATGAAGCCCAAACGTATAGAGCACTTCTGAATTCTTATATCTATAAAAATGGATTGGAAAACCGTGTACATTTTCATGGATTTGTTAAAAACAAAAATATTCCTGATGTTTTAAGGAATTTAGATTTATTTATTCTTTCTTCAATCAATGAAGGTTTGCCCGTTTCCATTCTAGAGGCAATGGCTTGTGGTATTCCAGTTCTTAGTTCAGATTCAGGGGGAGGAGCGAGATATTTGATAGATTCAGAATTTATTTTTTCATTAAAAAATCCAAATGATTTATTGAAAAAAGTGCTAAAACTATACAACTCTGAACCAAAAGAAATACAAAATATAATTGAAAAAGGGAGTAAGCTCATTTTGGAAAATCATACCTTGGATAAGGAAGTTTTAGCTTATGAAAATCTCTACAAAAAAATAACTACTAATTAGTGAGCCGATATAATAAACATATAATTATTGTAGGCTCAGCAAGAAGCGGAACAAGCTGGTTGAGCGAAGTAATAGCCCGTCAGTTTAGGTATAGGATGCTATTTGAACCGGAACATGAATATAATACCGAAAAAGGAAAACTAATATGTGACCAGTGGTTGAACACTAAGGATGATTCTCCAGAAGCTCATCGATACCTGATAAAAGTATTTCAAAATCGGGTGGACAGCGATTGGATTGGCCAGATAAGTAACCGTAAATATAAGATGCACCTTTGGCCTCTTATTCCCAAAAAGTATATTATAAAATTTGTACGTGCAAATCTTTCAGCCAAATATATAAATGAGACTTTTAAAATTCCTGTCATCCATATTATAAGAAACCCATACGATGTGCTCGCTTCCCAACAAAGGGTTAAATTTACATGGTTGTACAATCTGGAGCATTTCAAGAACCAAAAAGAATTGGTGCAAACTGTAAAAACGCAATTTAACTTTGATCTTTTGCAGGATACAAAGAACATTACACCACTTGAAACGCTTACCGTTCGTTGGTGTTTGGAAAATGTATTGCCTTTACAGGTTTGGGGTCCCTATCAATATGAGCATCAAATAGTAAAACACGAAGATTTACGAAATGACCTTCAGCTATTTTTGAATCTCTGTAAAAAATTCGCTCTCAAACCTATTAACAATATTGCAAAGGAATATACCCGACCCTCCTCAAAAACACATCCCAAGAGTTCCGTTATCAATAAAAACTCAAATATCAAAGAGTTTACTGAGGAGGAAATAAACCAAATAAACCACATATTAAATATATTTGATAGCCAATTATACCCAAGAAAATTCTAAAATGAAAATAGGCATTGTACTTTCCAACACCCCCGGCTATTCCGAAACTTTTTTCAATTCTAAGATTAAAGGTTTACAGGAGAATGGAATGGAAGTGCGTTTATATTGCCAAACCAAAAAAGATGACTTTACCCTTTGTCCAATAATTGAAAGTCCGAAGGTTAGCCGTAATCCATTTTTGCAGACATGGTATTTTATAAAAGAATTTTTATTGCTAATGCCATATCTCCCAACGGTTTTTCGATACATCAAATTGGAGCTAAAAGAAGGCACTGGAATTATTCAAATTTTTAAAAAGGTATATCTAAACGCCCATCTTTTAAAAGCTAAATTGGATTGGTTACATTTTGGTTTTGCAACTATGGCTTTGGGCAGTGAAACCGTGGCAAAGGCAATAGAAGCAAAAATGGCGGTAAGCTTTCGCGGGTTTGATATGGCTGTTTACCCAGTAAAAAATCCCGGCTGTTATAAAACTTTATGGAAGTATTTGGATAAAGTGCATACTATTTCCAATGATCTTTTGGTTTTGTCCAAAAGACAAGGGCTGCCCGAAACCATCCCCGTTGAAAAAATAACGCCTGCTATTGATGTCAATTTATTTCAATCTACTTCCCAGAATATTACCGCGAGTGAAAAGATAGTTTTTATGACCACCGCCCGCCTGCACTGGAAAAAGGGATTTGTGCAGACCATAGAAGCTTTGGCAATCTTAAAAGAGCAGGGATTAAACTTTACTTATAAAATTATTGGTGAGGGTACAGATTATGAGCGCATTGCTTTTGCTGCCTATCAACTCGGACTAAAAGATAATGTGGAATTTTTTGGAAAACTTCCCCATGCAGAAGTAAAAAAACAATTGGAAAGCGCAACCATTTATCTCCAATACAGTATTCAGGAAGGTTTCTGCAATGCCGTTTTGGAGGCACAGGCCATGGGCAAACTCTGTATAGTGAGCAACGCCGAAGGCCTGCCCGAGAATGTTATTCACATCCAAACAGGCTGGGTAGTTCCCAAATATAATCCCCAAGCTTTGGCAGAAACAATACTAAAAGTCATAGCCTTGAACCCAGAGCAAAAAATAGCAATTTCCGAAACCGCCCAAAAAAGAGTAAAGGAAGAATTCAACATAGAAAAACAGCAAAGGGAATTTTTGGAGTTTTATGGTTTAGAGAGGCTGTAGTCTAAAATAGGTATCATGGCTGGAATTTCAAATTTTCGGCATTTTGTCACCCTTTAGGGTCGGGGTAATAACAAAATGCCGAAAATCCGATTATTTTTACCCTAGCCCTAAAGGGAATAATCAGATTTTCTACGTTCGGACCAACTTTAAACCCTTGTTTTTTCAAGTTGAATTAAAATATCAACACTAAATTAAACTGCAGCCTATAGAGAGTAGAGAATAGAAAAATAAACATTAGGATAAGAAATTTTAATTCGTTCAATCAAATAAATAGCATGAAAGGTTAACCACAAAGAACGCCAAGGAAGCACAAAGGACACAAAGAAACTCCTCTGTGGCCTTTGTGTTAAACTTTGTGAACTTTGTGGTTTAAAAGAGAAACGAAGGATTCTAATATAGCAGAAGAAACATTGAAACTATACTACCCAAAATCCCACTACAGCAAAACCCACCGCGGGCTGGTATTTCCATTATTAAAACCATTTATAAAAGGGAAAAACTTTTCTGACGCCGAGCGGGTGGCAGGCTATGGTGTTTCGGAACGGGATTTTGAATTTACCGATGTTTTGGAGAATGCAGATTTCGTTATCTTACCAATGGCCTGGAATTATTATGTACAGACCAATCAAATTAAAAAAGCAACTGATTTTGTTAAACAATGTAAAACTTTAAACAAGAAAGTAATCACATTCAATGCAGGCGATTTTGGGGTGAAGATTCCCTATTTTGATAATCTGATAATCCTTCGCCTTAGTGGATACAAATCAAAGTTTACGGAAAATGAGTATGCTATGCCAGCTTTTATTTCAGATCCATTAAAAAAATATTACCAGACGGATAGCGTATTTGAACGTCCTTATCTTTCAAAACCCGTGATTGGTTTTTGCGGACAGGCAAATGCTTCGCATTTTAATGCCGCAAAAGAGGTTATTAATACGTTTCTCCGAAATATAAAGAACCTTATAATGCGCTCCAAAGATGAACCCCAACAAGTGCTTTCCACTTCTTTTTTAAGGGCTTCGGTACTTAAAACATTACAAGAGTCAAAGGATGTTGAAACCAATTTTATATTCCGTAAAAAATATAGGGCTGGTGTCACCACTAATAAAGATTCCCATAAGACAACCTTGGAATTTTATGATAATTTACGTGATTCTGATTATGTGGTCTGTGTTCGTGGAGCAGGCAATTTTTCTGTCCGTTTCTATGAAGCTATGGCAATGGGAAGGATACCAATTTTCATAAATACGGATAGTTCACTTCCTTTTGATAATCTAATTGAATGGAAAAAGAAGGTGGTGTGGGTGGAG
>JBBQUI010000171.1:0-5716 GCA_038212575.1 Flavobacteriales bacterium | reverse complement strand
CATTATTGAAAAGAATAAAACAAGACTTGAAAAAGTAGTTTGGACTGCAAATGATGAAGGCACTAAAATTCTCGTAAACCGAACAATGACCGATGGTGACGAAGGTCGTTTTGTGGCAAGTTCCATTTTTGAGAACAAAATGAACCATCAGATGAAAGATGGTGATTTCGCTATTTTATATCGAACAAATGCCCAAAGTAGGGCGATGGAGGATGCTCTCAGAAAAAAAGATATTCCGTACAGAATTTACGGCGGTTTAAGTTTTTACCAACGAAAGGAAATAAAAGACGTTTTGGCGTATCTGCGTTTGGTTTTAAACCCGAAAGACGAAGAAGCCTTGAAACGAGTGATAAATTATCCAGCTCGTGGAATTGGTGAAACTACTATTGAAAGAATGATTGTTGCTGCAAACCATTACAATCGTTCGATTTTTGAAGTGATGAAAAACATTGACAAGATCGATCTAAAGATAAATTCCGGCACTAAAAACAAGTTACAGGATTTCGTGACAATGATTGAAAGTTTTCAAGTTTTGAATCAAGGTTACGATGCTTTCACCATTACCGAACACGTTTCAAAAAAAACAGGTTTGTTGCAGGAACTGAAGAAAGATGGCACTCCCGAAGGAATCGCGAGAATTGAAAACATTGAGGAACTGCTCAACGGGATGCGTGATTTTGTGGAAGAACAAAAAGAAATTGCAGATGCCACTGGCTCCCTTTCAGAATTTATGGAAGATGTAGCTCTGGCAACAGATTTGGATAACGATAAAGGCGATGACGACCGTGTGGCTTTGATGACGGTCCATTTGGCAAAAGGCTTGGAGTTTCCCTATGTTTATATAGTTGGGATGGAAGAGGATCTTTTTCCCAGTGGGATGAATATGAATTCCCGCAGTGAACTTGAAGAAGAACGCCGGTTGTTTTACGTTGCCTTGACGCGTGCCGAAAAACAGGCTTATCTTACCTATACCCAATCGCGCTACCGTTGGGGAAAATTGATTGACGCCGAACCAAGCCGTTTTATTGAAGAAATTGATGAAAGCTTTTTGGAATACTTAACGCCCATTACAGAAAATCGTTACAAACCATTATTGGATGCAGATATTTTTGATGAAGTTGATCACAGCAAGCTACGTCTTCGGAAACCTGTGGCAGGAAAAGCACCCATGGGGCCAACGGAAGAACAACTTCGAAAACTGCGCAGATTAAAACCCGTTTTAAGCGACACCGATAAAAATTTTAATGCCGAAGACGCAAATCTAAATGTGGGAACATTGGTGGAGCACGTTCGCTTCGGAAAAGGAAAAATCCTTGAAATTGAAGGTGTTGGGGCGGATACAAAAGCGGAAATAGATTTTGAAAACGGCGGAATGAAAAAACTCCTCCTTCGGTTTGCAAAATTGAAGGTCGTTAATTAATGATTCGGGATGCGATATTTTGATTAATTGACTACACTGCTTTCTCCCCTTTAGGGGCAGGGGGTCGGTTTTGTAATTAGGGATTCGTTATTTCGAATTAACGAATTAACAAATTCCGAATCCCTATTATTAATTCACTTCCAAATAAGTATCAACATAAGCGCTTATCTGGGCTTTCATATCTTCAATATCATTTGGTGCCCAATCGCCGTGGCCACCTTCATAAACTGTGAAATTATGATCTATTTGCGCTGCGTTGAGTGCTGTATTTAATGTTGTAGCATTTGAAAGTGGCACCAAAGGATCTGCATTTCCATAGAAAAGTAGGGTAGGGCTACTGGCGTTGGAAACACGAAGCGCTGGGCTTAACACTTCAGCATAATTTGTTCCCGGAGGGTATGAATTTTCATCAACCAATGCTGCCATTAAAAACTGGAAATCGGGGTTTTCACTGTAAAAAGGGTCAGTGAAATCTGAAGGTCCCACAATGTCTCCAACCAATTTTACTTGGTCGTCCGGATCATAGGCATAATCGTACATCAAAGAAATATGTGCACCTGCACTTGCACCAATAAGGGCAAACTGTGGCAAAATGTGTAATTCATTTTTTTCAGCTGAAAGCTTATTGATTACCGCATCCAGATCTAAAAATTGGTTAGGGAATGCAGGAGTATTTATATCTGCAAGCACATAGTTTATGTTAACTATCGCGTGGTCCGGATGCCTAAGTTTTATATAGGGCACCAGAAAGTCCATATCTGCTTTGTCACCGCCGGTCCAACCCCCGCCGTGAACAAGCACAATAACTTTAGTTTTTTCAGAGGAGCGGTCTGCGGGTAAATAGAGATCGTATTTTTCTTGGGCATTGTTTCCGTAGGAAACGTTCATAAAAGTTTCGGCGACCAACGGTTGTTCAGTACTATTTTCATTGTCTTTTGAACAGGAAACGTAAGAAAATTGAATTCCAAAAAATAGAATTAGAATGAGAAGTTTTTTCATAAATCAAGGTTTGTTAAAAGGAATAACGAAGAAATACAGTTTTTATGTTATGGCGTTATTCGAGAAGTTGTAAATTCTTATAAAATGCTTTATATTTAAAAAAAAAGTTTCGCTATGGCTGAGTTTATAAAGATTTACGAAGAAAACCCGAACCCGAAGGAAATTAAGCGGGTTGTGAAAATTCTTCGTGATGGTGGGGTTATTATTTATCCAAGTGATACGGTTTATGCCTTGGGATGCGATATTAAAAATAACCGCGCGATGGAACGCGTGGCACAGTTGCGCGGCGTGAAACTTGAAAAGGCGAATTTCTCTTTTGTATGCGAGGATTTAAGCAATCTAAGTGATTATGTGAAACAAATTGACACGCCCACTTTTAAATTGCTGAAACGAAACTTGCCAGGACCCTATACATTTATTCTGCCCGGAAACAATAACCTTCCAACAGTTTTTAAAAAGAAAAAAGAAGTGGGTATTCGGGTGCCGGACAATTCCATAACGCGAGCCATTGTTCATGAACTGGGAAATCCCATAATCTCAACATCCATAAAAGATGAGGATGAAGTGATAGAATATACCACCGATCCCGAACTTATTCTTGAAAAATGGGACAATTTGGTTGACCTGGTTATTGATGGAGGCTACGGAGGAAATATCCCTTCAACAGTAATTGACCTTACTGGGGATGAACCTGTTGTAATACGTGAGGGGAAAGGAAGTTTAGAGCTTTAACTGTTATTGTCTTGTTTTTTCTGAAATTCTGAAAGTAAATACTTTGTTTGATTGTTGAGTTTTTTTCTAAAAAACGCTGTCCAACCTACTAAAATGCCTTTAAAGCCCATTGCTTGTTTGGACCATCTGTAAAGGCTGAACCTATCAAGGTGGTTTATAATTTTGCCATCCTTAAATTTAAAAGTGGCATTTATTACATTGTGTGCTTTTCTGCCTGTTTTACTGAAAGTGTAATAGGCTTCCCAACGAGCTTTTCCGGCTTCGGGAGTGTACTTTATGTTTGAGGTTATTACTTTGAAATCCTTCCCTTGTTGGGTTTGGCAAAGCATCCGCCACACGTTTTTAGCCTCTTCGCCACTTAAGACTTCAAAAGCTGGATCTTCAAAAGTTACATCGTCGTGATACCATTCCAACATTCGCTCTGCGTCCAAGTCTGCAAAGGCTTCGTAGAATTTTTCGATGATATTTAATTCTTTCTCGCGAATGGCTTCAGAATTGAGATAAATTATTTTAACAAATGCTGCAATCCACGATATATGTTTTTTTCAAGAATATCAATGGAGCCGTCCATAAGAAACATTTTTTTTATGTTCTCAAAAAGTCTGTCTATCTCATTTTTTGAGTAGTTGTAGCGCATTACGGTATCCTGAATTTTTTGGATACGTTGATAATCATTGTCTTGATCAAATTCTTTGTGGATGTGAAGATATTCTTCTTCACCCACTTTCGATTTTATATATTCCTTTTCTGCTTTGGTTTCAACAAAATTGGCATACGCACAGTATAGCAAAATATAAGCTTTCAGTTCTTCACGTGTCCAATTGGTTTTGAATTCTTCCATTTTTATAATAATTATAAAGTGTTCTATTTTCGTATCTAAATATACAAAAAGCTTCCCTAAAATTTTATCGGCATACCAATTAAAAAACCCGGTCTTTTTGGGACCGGGTTCATATTATTTTTATTTCAGAAAATTATTTTCCTCCAGCTTCAAGGTTTTTCATTTCCTTTTCAATCATATCATAGAATTGATCGATTTTAGGAAGCACCAAGATACGGGTGCGTCTGTTTGTCGCTCTGTTTTCAGCAGTTGTGTTCGGTACTAATGGCACGTAATCTGCACGACCAGCAGCAACCAAACGCGATGGTGCTACACCAAGATTTTGAAGTTCACGTACAATAGCTGTAGCTCTTTTAACACTCAAATCCCAGTTGTCAACCAACACACCATTGCTGTAAGGAACGTTGTCTGTATGGCCTTCAACCATTGCTTCAAAATTAGGCTTTCCGTTGATTACTTTTGCAACTTTACCTAAAATCTCGGTAGCTCTTCCAGAAATTTGGTAGCTTCCGCTTTTGAAAATTACCTTGTCTGAAAGTGAAATATAAACCACACCTTTTTCTACATCTATCTCAATGTCTGGATCGTTGATTCCAACTTCTCTTTTAAGACTGGTAACAAGAGCAAGTGTAACACTGTCCTTTTTTGTTAGTGCATCTTGCAAACGGGTAATTTTAAGATCTTTTTCTTTTAAGCTTTCCAATGACTTCTCAAGGTTTGTAGCACCTTTAGAAGTTAACATAGTAAGGTCTTTTGAACTCTGAATAAGATCTGAATTTGTCTTTTTCATATCAGCCAAGCGCTCTTCAAGCTCTTTTGCTCGTGCTGTAGAGGCTGCTCTTTCTGTAAGACAGTCGTTAAGTTTAACGGTTGCTGTGTTCAGCAAATCTTGCGTATTTTTTTGTTTCGCTTCAAGCTCAGCATATTTCTTGCTCGATACACAAGAGGTAAATGCCAAACTAGAACATACTGCTAAAATCAATAGTTTCTTCATAATTTGTTAGTGTTTTATTAGATTGTTTATTCAATAATTCTGAATCAAAATTATCAAATTACATTTCAGGCAAGAAACGATTAACAATACTTTAAGTAAAATAAACTAAAGTTCGTTAAAAACTTTTTTATTCTTTATAAAATACTGAAATACAATAGATTTGACGGAGAAATATTTTATTTCTGAAGCGTGAATTCTCCTTTTTTGAAGAAATTTAGGAATGAATCCATAAAAACTGAAGTGTGCTTTTATTACCGCGAGGAAATGCTGCGGTTTTCCCTGCACCATAAATTGAAAAGCCGCAATTCCGTCCAAAAGCATTCGCATCAAAATTGAAGTGAAAGCTTGGGTTCCGTTTGCATTTTTGAGTAGGTTTAAAAGTGAGTTTCTAAAGTTGTAGAATGTCTTTTTAGGGTTTAAAGCTGCTAATGTTGCGCCACCAATATGATACACCTTTGAATTACCAACAAAAAGTATTTTTCCGCCTTTGGATTGCAGTCGCCAACAAAGATCAATTTCCTCTTGGTGCGCAAAGTAGTCTTCATCAAACCCGCCAGCTTGCCAAAAAGCTCCGGCTTTTACAAAAAGGCATGCCCCGGAAGCCCAAAATATTTCAGAAATATCGTTGTACTGACCTTCGTCTTTTTCCAAAGTATTGAAAATCCGTCCGCGGCAATAGGGATAACCGTATTTATCAATAAATCCGCCCGCGGCGCCAGCATATTCAAAA
>JBBQUI010000170.1:0-5719 GCA_038212575.1 Flavobacteriales bacterium | reverse complement strand
CAGGTATCAATTCGTGGCGACTGACCCAAAAGTTTCTCTGAATACTCTTTCAATTCCCGGACTTTGGCTTTTTGGTGAGAAAGACATACAAATTCCAGTAAAGCTGTGTATAGAGCAATTGAATACATTAAAAGTTCAGGGCAAACCTTTCGAATATACTTTGTTTTCTAAATTAGGGCACAATACTTCTTTTGACAATGATAAAGCACCTGTTGATATTGCAATCCAATGGATAAAGCAGAAAACTTTGAATATTAAAAATCCTAAAATTTCAAAATAAAGCACTGCCACCAATAACTAAGCTTTCGTTTTGCCCAATGGGCAAGAAATGATCCCGCACATGCGGGAGAACGGAACCTTTGGTGCCGGCTGGTTATGGAGTTGTCGGTATTATTTGTGAGACTTTTGAGCAGGCAGATCGCCTGTTTTTTTTTGTAGAAGTGGCTGCAACCTGCAACAAGAGCAGGTTTTAGCGATTTAGTTTTCGGTCAGGCACAGAGGTTCCCTTACCCGTGCTCCAAGCACTCTGTTTTTTTTAAGTTACCAATTTTAGGTACATTTGAGGAAACTTTAAATTAAAAATATGGGACGAAATACATCTATCTCACTCGGAAATCATTTTGAGGATTTTGTTGGGGATAAAGTATCAACCGGTAGATTTAAAAATGCCAGTGAGGTTATACGTGCTGGCCTTCGTCTGTTGGAAGAAGAAGAAAGCAAGATTGTAGCATTAAAAAAAGCTATTGAGGAAGGTTTTGAAAGTGGGTTAGCTAAAAATTTTAATACTAAAAAGCATCTTGAAAAACTAAAGGCCGCCAAACGAAAAAATGGCTAATTATCTTCTTACAAACAAGGCTGTTGAAGATTTGACGAAAATTTGGGATTATACATTTGAAGTCTGGACAGAAACTCAGGCTGACAGGTATTATCACATGCTTCTTGATTCTTGCCAGGAACTAGCTGATGAAAAAGTGTATGGCAAAAATTATCCTGACGTGATGGAGGAAATTTTGGGACTTAAAGTGGGTCTACACATCATCTTTTACAGAAAATCAAAAGGCAATAGAATTGAAATTGCAAGAATCCTTCACGGGAGAATGGATTTGAAAAATAGAATGCAAGACTAAAATCACCGCTCATATGGTGTTTTTCGCAAGTGTGGCGGGATGGATTTTTTGCCTTTGTTGGTGTTCTCCCAAGCCAACTAACCAGCACTGCAACCTTAAGACGCCGTCGCCTGGAGTCTACCTGTCGGCAGATAAATTGTCTCCAGCGACGCAACATTTTTAGCGTTGCCGATTCTTATCCCAAATAATGAGAAAGCATATTAAATAGCTCAATCCCTTTTTCATAAAATAGTGCTGAAGAATAATAATACGCTGCCGGAAAGTTGCAAAGACCTGCAACAACAGGATTGCTGTGAATATAATCCAACTTTTGTAAAAATACCCGTTCTGAACTAAGCTCAATACTCAGCGGTTCAGGTTTCCATATTTGGTATGTGCGATCAGCCTTATTCACCCTGCATTGCTCTATTAAAGAATTATGACCGCCCAGGTATGCAAACTTAATTCGCTGAGCTGTAAACTTCATAAAACTAAATTGGATAGTCTGTAGGTGTGACCCGGCAAGGGCTGCCAAATGATATGGATATGATTTTTCATAACCACAAAAGAATTCAACTCAATTCTCCGTTGCCGAACCATAAACCCGAGGCTGCTAACAATACTATTTTTGTATTTATCTTCCTCGAGTAATGGAATCCATTTATGAATAGAAGCAGTGAAGAATTGAGGCCACTCAGTAGCGTATAGAAAGCTCATACAACAATATAGAAAAATTTTGTTAGTCTAAGAGGGCGACCTCGCTGCTGACCATTTATCTGCCGGCAGGCAGACACCAGGCGAGGGATATCCAAAAGTTGAAGGACGGGCTCTTCTATTTTGGAGGAACACCAACGGCGTAAAAAATCGAATTGCGCTATGCTGGCTGAGGGAATAACATTTTTGGGAGTTACATCCTGCCAGCGAACAACAACTAAAAGCCTGGTATCAAGAAACATTAAAAGCTGAATGGACGAGTCCAACTAAAATTAAAGTTGAGTACCCAAGTGCAAGTTTTTTGAGTGACAATAGAGTTGTTTTCAATATCAAAGGCAATCATTATAGACTAATGGTTGAAATCAGTTACGATTATCAAATGGTTTGGATTCGATTTATTGGAACGCATGCTGAATATGACAAAATAAATGCTAAAAAAATCTAAAATGAATATCAAGCCAATTAAAACAAAAAAAGATTATGAACAAGCTCTTGAAAGACTTGAATTAATTTTTGATGCAAAAAAAGGAACAGAAAAAGGAGACGAGTTAGAAATATTGGGAATGTTAATTGACAATTATGAAAACGAGAAATTCCCAATTGGCTTTCCCGACCCAGTTGAAGCTATTAAGTTTAGAATGGAACAACTTGGTTACAATCAAAGTGATTTAGCAAATGTAGTTGGACTAAAAAGTAGAGCAAGTGAAATTCTAAATCGTAAGAGAAAACTTTCTCTTGAAATGATTAGACAAATACATGACAAACTAAATATTCCAACAGAAGTTTTAATTCAAGCTTATTAAAAAAGCACTTCTGCCAACACGAACTGGTTTTGTAAAGTGTGGCTTGACAAACAAACTTTAGCCAATTGAAAACCGAAGTTATGGTTTGGGCTGTACCAGCAACTATCACTTTAGTTCTTACTTTCAGCTTTATATTTCAATCAGTAGCGGCTGTGGGCGGACGAACACCTAATTCCACACCTGCATAAAATCGTGAATATTAGCAGCAATGTAAAAAGGCAAATTATTAACATGAAACTAAAATATGTAATCTCCTTGATATGGGCTTTAGTTATAAGCATTAATATTTACAGCCAGAAAATTATTGTGAACGGACAAGAATCAATGGGAAGGTTGAGCTGGATAGACTTTACTGGAAAGGTTGATAGGGGGTCTTCCTTTAATGCTTATACATCTTATATTCAATACAAAATTTGCTAACATAAAATTCCTTGGTGATTGTGCTGTAATTAATGGATTTGAAGTTACACTTGAATTCAATCATCAGAATAGTTGGGCAAAAATGGACTATGTGACAGACAATTTGCTCGTTCATGAACAGGGACATTTTAATTTAGGGATTTTGTGTGTAAGGGAAATAATGGCAAAATACAGAGAAGCGCATTTTACTAAAACTAACTTTAATGCATTACTCCAAAATATTATCAATGAAGCATCAAAAAAGTATAATGATATGGGGTTAAAATATGATAAAGAAACTGATCATTCGAAAAGTTCCGAGCAGCAAATAAAATGGAATAACTTTTTTTTAGAACAGTTAGGAGATTATTAATTAAAGCGTGGCATCATTGAATTAAACTGTTAAACATCTCATTGGCAATCGTTATGGCTTGACAATTTAGCATCAGTTGAAATTTAATATCGGCATTGGTTGGGGGCAGGAACGATTTTTAATTAACCTTTATCTCAAGTTAATATTTTCGTTTCAAATTTAGGATCAGCACCGGGTGGGCAAGCAATGAATGCCCTGCCCTTTGCCATTAAGTAACGTCGTACGAAACACAAAATAAAGCTTTATGAAAATAGCTACTTTATTTTTTCTCTTAACCCCTTTCATATTTTCCTGCAAAAAAGAAACACAATTTTTAGATTGTGCGAATAATTGCAAATCTTTTTCTTTACGTGGGCGTGCCTACAATGGGATTACCAACCTTGGTCTTCCGAACACAGAATTAAAATTAAGATGGGAAGACTTTGGTAATGGTTGTTTTTATTGCCAAGGGGACAAATATGAAATTTATGTTGGCAAAACTGATGAAAATGGAAATTTTAATTTTGCTTTTACTGTGGATACTTCTCGTTTCAATAATTTATCTCTAAAATTAATAACTCCTGAAAAAGAAGACTTTTACAACTCTTTTACAGGTTACGTAAATCAAACCAACTTAAATCAGCATCCAATAATAATAGTTTATTATCCTACGACTACTTTAACGCTTAAGCTTTTCAGAATACAAAACGACAGCCTGAAGTTTGTCAATATATCTCACGAATGGCGACAAGTAAATGGAACTGGAAACTTAACATTTTTTTCAGATTATAATAGTACACGTCCAATTACAAAAGGAGATACCACCATCAAAATAATTACAGCTGCAGATATCCAAACTATTGTAACAGTAGAAAAACGGTTTCCCGATAATTCATTTCTAGATATTAGAGACTCGATAATTTGTCGTAAGAACCAAAATAATATATTAAACATGTTTTACTAAAAATGCTTCGTACAAGGGGGTTGGCTTTATTATGGCAGGACGTCGAATATACTTTTTTAAGAAACTGGATAACCGGAACTCCCAGCAAAGGTAGTGGTTGCCGCGGCCGGTTGGCTTCATGTCGCTAACGGAATTTGTTCCGGCACGACAATTACTATTGGGCTTTGAATATGTTTAAACATTAGTAATTACATTGTACTTCGGTTGCCGGGCTGGAAGTTCAATGAATGCCCAACCATCGGTAATAGGTAACGTAAGCCGCCATTTTTTCCGAACAACATTCTGACTCAAGGTTTCAAATTGAGTGACAAAAACATTGTTGTACGTTTGGACAACTTTTGTATCTTTGAAACTTGAACCCAACCAATAAAATACGGACAATCGTTTTTTTCCAAAGACTACTTTAATGACTTCTTTGTGAAACAACGACAAAAGATTAAGGACAAAATTGTTTGGACTTTTGATTTAATTGAACTTATCGAGAAAGTGCCTGAAACTTATCTAAAATATCTGACAGGCACAGACAAACTTTTCGAAATAAGAGTTCAAAGCGGGAATGGCATTTTTAGAATATTTTGCTTTTTTGACGAAGGAAATTTAGTTGTTCTTGCAAATGGGTTTCAAAAGAAAACCCAAAAGACACCGAAACAAGAAATTGAGAAAGCATTAAAAATTAAAAACGAATATTATGAAAGCAAATAAAAACATAAAGACACTTGCTCAATTTAAGGACGAACATTATGGTAAAGCAGGCACTGCCAAACGTGACAAATTAGACAAAGGATTTGAAGCATTTAAACTTGGTGCTTTAATTCAAGAAGCAAGGCTTGAACAAGGTTTGACACAAGAGCAGCTTGCGGACAAATGCGGCACGAACAAGGCTTATATTTCAAGGGTTGAAAACAATATTAAGGATGTCCGAATTTCAACATTACAGAAAATTGTTGAACTTGGTTTTGGTGGACAATTGCAGTTATCAATTAAACTTTAGGACATTAAAACGGCGGCTTACACTCGGCTTGGCATTATGGCGGGGCGACGAATATATGCGTCCCACACTTGCGGGATTCGCTATTCGAGTTCAGTTTCCGGCATACGAATAACACCAAGCAATAGAATAATCAATGAACTTTTGTTTATAAATTTAGCTTCAGTTCCGGGCGGACAGTTGGTCAATTCCGCCACTGCAGCAATACTCGAACGTCAGACCGTGAAAAAACCTCCCTCCCAAAAAAAAGGTCCTCGCCAGCTGTGATTTAAGACTTGTTACCGGCTCTTAAAACTTCCCGTAAAATATATTGCTAGTAATTAAATAAAAATTGGATGGTGCTATAATGGCCGTAAAAGGCCTGTTGCAGCCGGGTTTGGAAGGCACAAGCCA
>JBBQUI010000169.1:0-5780 GCA_038212575.1 Flavobacteriales bacterium | reverse complement strand
GTACTTTTCATATGTCTAATTTATTAAATTATAAATTGACACACTTAATTGAATAGACTCTTTGAACTCATCCACTTCTAAACTAATCGACTTCTAAACTCATCGACTTCTCAAATCATCTACTTCTAAACTCATCGACTTACTTAATGAAAAGACAAAAAATTGAAATCCAGTTGGAAGTTTTTGAAACCATTTCAGAACTTTCAAACGAAATTCAAGAATTGATGAATAAGGCGCAGCAAGCACGTGAAAATGCTTATGCGCCTTATTCGCGTTTTAGGGTTGGGGCGGCGCTCCGGCTTTCTTCGGGAGAAATTGTTTTGGGCAACAATCAAGAAAATGCCGCTTTTCCCTCTGGGCTTTGTGCGGAAAGGGTTGCGGTTTTTAATGCTGGCGCCAATTTTCCCAATGAAATAATTACCTCATTAGCAATTACCGTCCGCGCCGAAAGCCACGAAGTAGCTGAAGCTATTGCGCCATGCGGCGCTTGCCGCCAGTCTTTAGCGGAATATGAACAAAAACAAAAATCGCCCATCGCCATCTACTTTATGGGCGAAACGGGTGAAGTCATCAAAGTTGCTTCAGTGATGGACTTGCTGCCACTTGGGTTTGATGCGAAATACCTCTGAAAATAAAGCACCAAATCCCAAATTCCAAACCCCAATTTAAAAGCACCAAATCCCAAATTCCAAATAAATCTCAATAAACAAAATTCAAAATTCAACCTTTTCTTCTTTTTGAAATATGAAAGTTGTTTTTTATTTGAAGTTTGTTTGGGCTTTGTTTTTTGAATTTTGTAATTTATTTGGAATTTGGTGCTTGAAATTTGGAATTTAATTTGATTTTGGAATTGGTGATTTGTGATTTAACCTTTAAAAGTGCTACTTTTGTTATCCGTTCAATAAAAGAATAGATGAAGAAAATCACCAAAAAAACGTACTTGGATTGGTACGAGAACATGCTCTTTTGGCGCAAGTTTGAAGATAAACTGGCGCAAGTATATATAAACCAAAAAGTAAGGGGCTTTCTGCACCTTTACAATGGTCAGGAAGCTGTTTTGGCTGGCGCATTGCACGCAATGGACCTAACAAAAGACCGAATGATTACCGCTTACCGAAACCACGTACAACCCATCGGGATGGGCGTAGATCCAAAAAGAGTAATGGCCGAACTTTTTGGAAAAGGCACTGGAACTTCTCAAGGTTTGGGAGGTTCAATGCACATTTTTTCCAAAGAGCACCGTTTTTATGGCGGCCACGGGATTGTAGGTGGACAAATTCCACTCGGGGCTGGTTTGGCTTTTGCCGATAAATATTTCGAAAGAGATGCTGTAACCTTAACCTATATGGGCGATGGTGCAACCCGTCAAGGCTCGCTTCACGAAACATTCAACCTGGCAATGCTTTGGAAACTTCCAGTAGTTTTTTGTGTTGAAAACAACGGTTACGCAATGGGAACTTCCGTAGCGCGAACCGCCAACCACACAGACATTTGGAAACTAGGTTTAGGTTATGAAATGCCTTGCAAGCCTGTGGATGCAATGAAACCAGAAGTGGTTGCAAAAGAAATGGACGAAGCTATCCAACGCGCCCGTCGCGGCGATGGCCCAACGTTTTTGGAATTGCGTACATACCGCTACCGCGGGCATTCTATGAGTGATGCCCAGCATTACCGAACCAAAGATGAGGTTGCCAAAAAACAGGAAGAAGACCCAATTACCTATGTTCTTCATCAGATTTACGAAAACAAATGGGCAACCGAGGCAGATATAAAAAAGATTGACAAAAGAGTAAAGGATTTGGTAGAGGAATGTGAAAAATTTGCAGACGAATCTCCATATCCAGAAAAGAGCGTAATGTTCGATGCTGTTTACGAACAGGAGGATTACCCGTTTTTATCAGATAAATTATAGAAGATGGCAGAAGTAATAAACATGCCGCGCTTGAGCGACACGATGGAAGAAGGAACGGTGGCAACCTGGCTTAAAAAAGTGGGTGATACAATAAAGGAAGGCGATATTCTTGCCGAGATTGAAACCGACAAAGCCACGATGGAGTTTGAATCTTTTTACGAGGGAACGCTGCTACATATTGGTCTTAAAGAAGGTGAAACAGCTAAAGTTGATTCGCTCTTGGCTATAATTGGTAAAAAGGATGAAGATATTTCAGATTTGATCAAAGGAAAATCTACAGACGAAGGAAAATCGAAAGAAGAAGATTCTAAAGACGAAAAAAAATCCGCTGATAAGAAAGAATCCACCTCCGCTAAAGCTACGGAGGACGATGGATCCACCTCCGCTAAAACTACGAAGGACGATGGATCCACCTCTGCTAAAGCTACGGAGGACGAATCCACCTCTGCTAAAGCTAAGGAGGACAATGGGAACGAGATGCCCGAAGGTGTTGAGATAATAACGATGCCACGCCTAAGTGATACAATGACCGAAGGCACCGTTGCCACTTGGCTTAAAAAAGAAGGCGATAAAGTAGAAGAGGGTGATATTCTTGCCGAGATTGAAACCGACAAAGCCACGATGGAATTTGAATCGTTCTATTCTGGAACGCTTTTGAAAATTGGAATAGGCGAAGGCGAATCTGCTCCTGTGGATGCCTTACTTGCTATCATTGGCCCAAAAGGGACAGATGTTTCTGGAATTGGAGAAAACTTCAAAAAGGGGTCCTCCCCCTCCGCTAAAGCTTCGGAGGATGAGGAGAAAGAAGAAACCAAAGAATCTTCAAAAGAAGTTTCCACAGAGAAGGAAACCAAAAAAGAAACTGTTTCAGAAAACAAAGCAGAAACGACACAAACTACAAACGAAGGCCGTATTTTTGCTTCGCCTTTGGCCAAAATATTGGCTGAGGAAAAAGGTATCAACTTGCGTCAAGTACGCGGAAGTGGCGAGAATGGGCGTATCGTAAAAAACGATATTGAAAACTATCAGCCAGCTGCTGGCGGAGGACAAGCATACATTCCAGTAGGAACCGAAAGTTTTGAGGAAGTGAAAAACTCTCAAATGCGCAAAACCATTGCGAAACGATTGGGCGAATCCAAATTTTCTGCACCGGAATATTATTTGACTATTGAGTTGGATATGGATCACGCAATCGCGGCTCGCGAAGCGATAAATGCCGATCCGGATGTGAAAATTTCGTTCAACGATATGATAATAAAAGCGTGTGCGATGGCTTTAAGAAAGCACCCACAAGTAAACAGCCAATGGACGCCAGAAGTTACAAGAATTGCGAAGCACATCCACATTGGTGTTGCAGTTGCCGTTGATGAAGGATTGTTGGTTCCTGTTTTAAAATTTGCAGATCAAATGACTTTTTCGCAAATAGGCGGGCAGGTAAAAGAACTTGCCGGAAAAGCACGTAACAAAAAAATAACTCCGCAGGAAATGGAGGGAAGTACGTTCACGGTTTCAAACCTCGGAATGTTTGGAATAACCGAATTTACTTCTATAATAAATCAGCCAAATTCTGCTATTTTATCTGTAGGTACAATTGTTCAAAAGCCAGTTGTGAAAAACGGACAAATTGTTGTTGGCAATACAATGAAGGTAACATTGGCCTGCGACCACAGAACTGTTGATGGAGCAACGGGAGCAAAATTCCTGCAAACATTGCGACTGTATATTGAGAATCCTGTGACGATGTTTGTGTAAAGATTTAGACCTGTCAGGTTTTAAAAACCTGACAGGTCTGACCAAATATGATTAGACCTCACAGGCACTGCGAAGAATAAAGCAATCTGATCTGTGAGGTCTTTCTTTCACGAAAATTCCTGCAAGGTTTTCAAAACATTGTAGGTCTAAATGAATCAACAATGAAAAACATAATAATTACAGGTACTTCCCGTGGCATTGGTTTCGAAATGGTAAAACTTTTTTCCGAAGCGGGACACACTGTTTTGGCGCTTTCGCGGAACTCTAAACCCGTTTCAGATTTAAAATTGAAAAATGTAACAGCTTTGGAATTTGATATTGCCGATGAATCTGAAATAGTAAAACTTTCAGCATACCTTCAAACGGCAATGAAAACCGTGGATGTCTTGATAAATAATGCAGGATTTTTGGTAAACAAACCATTTTCAAATATCACAGCCGAAGAATTTAAAAGTTGTTTTGACGTCAACGTTTTCGGCGTTGCTTCATTGATAAGAACTGTACTTCCATTTATGAAAAAAGATGGACATATAATCAACATTAGCAGTATGGGTGGAATACAGGGTAGCGTTAAATTTCCTGGGCTGAGCGCTTATAGCAGCAGCAAAGGAGCAATCATTACTTTAACTGAATTGCTTGCCGAAGAATATAAAGAAACGGGTCCATCTTTCAACGTTTTGGCTTTAGGCTCTGTGCAAACCGAAATGCTGGAAGAAGCTTTTCCGGGTTTTAAAGCGCCACTTTCGGCAACCGAAATGGCGCAATACATAATGGATTTTTCCCTAACGGGGAATAAATTTTATAACGGAAAAATATTACAGGTTTCAAGCACAACGCCATAATTTATGACGGAAATTTTAGAAAAATACATTCCCCAAGCTTCTGTGGTGCCCGCATTTGAAATGATTAAAACACATAACGTTCATCTTAAAATTGTGAACGAAAGGGTTACCCGCCACGGCGATTACCGAAAAATGCCCAATGGCCAGCATCAAATAACCGTAAACACCTCGCTAAATAAGTATCGATTTTTAATAACCCTCATTCACGAAATTGCACATTTGGAGGCTTTCACAAAATATGGAAGATTCATAAAACCTCACGGCTTGGAATGGAAACGCACCTTTCAACTTTTAATGTTGCCATTTTTACGGCCCGAAGTTTTTCCGAGCCAATTGTTGCCATTGTTGGCGCGCCATTTCAAAAACCCAAAAGCTTCAAGTGATACAGATGCCAGTCTTGCTTTGGCGTTAAAGCAGTTCGACCCAGAGAATGATAAAAATTATATCTTTGAGATACCTTTTGGAGGTCATTTCAGATTGTACAACGGTAAAATATTTAAGCGTGGAAAACAGCGTGTAAAACGGTTTGAATGTTTGGAAGTTGCCACGGGAAGAACGTATCTTTTCAATCCAAATGCAGAAGTGGAATTCTTAAGTTGATGAGTTGAGGAGTTTATGGGTTGAGGGATTTATAGAATTCACGAATTGGAGAACAAAGAAAATATTTAAAACTATAAAATAATATTAGAAAGTTGCTTTGGCTCCTCAACTTATCTACTTCTAAACATATCGACTAAAGTCATGAACAAAGATTATTACGCAGTAATTATGGCAGGCGGCATCGGTTCGCGGTTTTGGCCAGTGAGCACTCAAGCGTTTCCCAAGCAGTTTCACGATATGTTGGGAACAGGACAAACACTGTTGCAAAAGACTTTTTCACGGCTTAACAAAATTATCCCTTCAGAAAATATTTATATTCTTACCAATGAAATTTATCTGGAAATTACGTTAAAGCAATTACCGGAAATTTCAGCAAACCAAGTGGTTTTGGAGCCCACAATGCGCAATACCGCACCGTGTATTTTGCTTTCTGCCCTGAAAATAAAAAAAAAGAATCCAAACGCACTGTTGCTCGTGGCACCGAGCGACCACTGGATTGAAGACGAAAATGCCTTTGCAAAAGATATTCAAGCCTGTTTTGATGCCGCACAACGCGAGGATGTTTTGTTGACTTTGGGCATCGATCCAACCTTTCCGAATACAGGATACGGTTATATTGAAAGCGATAAAAATGACGCTTCAGAAATAAAAAAAGTGAAGCAATTTCGGGAAAA
>JBBQUI010000168.1:0-5830 GCA_038212575.1 Flavobacteriales bacterium | reverse complement strand
CATTTAAAATTCAACACAGGTTTGAACCGTTTGGGTTTCGTTGAAAATGATATTCCTTTTATTGCTGAAATGCTTTCAAAAACTAAAAGCGTAAAGGTAAAATCGGCATTTTCGCATCTTGCGGCAAGCGAAGATTTAAAGTTGAAAGAATTCACACTCGGTCAAATTGAAATGTTCCAAAAAATTTCAGAAGAATTAATTGCCAAGATTGGTTACAAACCTTTCCTTCATTGCGCAAATACTTCAGGAATCATAAATTATCCCGAGGCACATTTTGATATGGTCCGCACAGGAATTGGCCTTTATGGCTTCGGAAACGATAAAGAAGAAAACAAACATTTAAAACCTGTCGGAACTTTAAAAACCGTTATTTCACAAATCCACAAAGTTGAAAATGGTGAAAGTGTGGGTTACAACCGAGGTTTTATTGCTGAAAAAGCAACCCGTTCAGCCACACTTCCCATTGGCCACGCAGATGGTATTCCGCGTTCCTATGGAAAAGGCAAAGGTTGGGTAACTATAAATGGTAAAAAGGCTCACATTCTTGGCAACGTATGTATGGATATGATCATGGTTGATGTTACTGATATAGATTGTGAAGAAGGCGACGAAGTTATCGTTTTTGGTCCTTCAACCACTGCCGAAGAATTATCTGCCGCCATCAATTCCATTTCCTATGAATTGATAACGGCTGTATCGCAAAGAGTAAAAAGGGTTATTTGTAGGAATTGATCCCTGTTTGGGTAAATTATTCAAAACATGAATTCTTTTGAGTAAATTAGTTCTATTAACACCTAAAAACCAATCAACATGTTAAAAGAATTCAGGAATTTTATTTTGACCGGAAACGTGGTAGACCTAACCGTTGCTGTAATTCTGGCAGGAGCCGTCGGGCTTGTTGTTACAGGATTTACAAATGATATGATCATGCCAATCGTTGGCCATTTTGCCGGGGGTATAGACTTTGCAGATTTCAAATATATTCTTGATAATGAAGTAATTGGACCCGATGGCGAAGTAGCCAAACCCGAAAATGCAATAATGTATGGCAAATGGATCAATACCCTCATCAACCTTATTATTGTTGGTTTTGTTTTGTACTTGATTGTAAAAGCATACGGGAAAGTTCGCAAAAAAGAAGAAGCTGCTCCAGCTCCAGACCCAGGACCGTCGGAAAAAGATTTGTTGATTCAAATTCGTGATGAACTCAGAAAAAAATAAATTTCAGCCACCGCTGCATTACATATTCTAACCTTAAACCCTCTGAAAATTAAAACTTCGGAGGGTTCTTTTTTGCTTTTTATTCAGAAAAAATAACATGCTATAAACTACTTTTGCAAACAAATAGGTATTAATTAAAAAGATTCCCGCCTGTGCGGGAAAAACATATGAAATTAGCTTTGGTCGGTGCCACCGGAATGGTTGGCGAAGTAATGTTGAAAGTGTTGAAAGAACGTAATTTCCCAATTGATGAACTGCTTTTGGTAGCTTCGGAAAAATCTGTGGGAAAAGAGATTTCTTTCAAAGGAAAAATCCATAAAGTAATTGGTTTGAAAGAAGCCGTTGCCGCAAAACCAGCCATCGCTATTTTTTCCGCCGGCGGCAGCATTTCCTTGGAATGGGCGCCAAAATTTGCAGAGGTTGGAACTACTGTAATCGACAACTCTTCAGCTTGGCGCATGGAAGCCGATAAAAAACTTATTGTTCCCGAAATTAACGCACATTTGTTGACCAAATACGATAAAATAATCGCTAACCCGAATTGCTCTACCATTCAATTGGTGATGGCTTTGGCGCCGCTTCACAAAAAATATAAAATGAAAAGGGTTGTAGTTTCAACCTATCAGTCTGTTTCGGGGACAGGCCTTAAAGCCGTTCAACAAATGGAAAACGAAATGGCGGGAATAAAAGGTGAAATGGCTTATCCCTATCAAATTCACAAAAACGCTCTTCCGCACTGTGATGTTTTTGAAGAAAACGGATACACTAAAGAAGAAATGAAATTGGCCCGCGAGCCACAAAAAATATTGGATGACCGCACATTTTCAGTTACTGCTACTGCAGTGCGGATTCCAACAGCTGGGGGACATAGCGAAGCAGTAAACGTACAGTTTGAAAATGACTTTGAATTAGGTGATATTCGCAAGATACTTCACGAAACCCCAGGAATCATCGTTCAGGACAATCCGGATACAAATACTTACCCGATGCCTATTTATGCCCACGACAAAGACGATGTTTTTGTTGGAAGAATCCGCCGTGATGAAACGCAACCCAATACATTGAATATGTGGATTGTGAGCGATAACCTTCGGAAAGGTGCTGCAACCAACGCCGTTCAAATCGCAGAATATTTGGTAAACAACCGCTTGATATAGATTTTTAAAATAAAAACAGCAATACTTTTAAAATTTTGTTAAAAAAACGCACTTTATATCAAGGTGCGTTTTTTATTTTTCAGTATCTTTAAGAATTAACCCTTAAACGTAAAGCCTATGAATTCAACTTTTACTAAAATCCTGAGAATTATTTTAGGCTTGGGATTACTCTTTTTTGGAGTGAGCAAATTAATTAGTTTCAACTTTATGCCAACGCATATCTATACAGGTGATGCGGCCATTTTTATCGACTCACTCAGCGACACAGGCTACATTCTTAAAGTTATTGGAACCTTTGAAATCTTTATAGGTTTACTGTTGTTGTTTAACAAATGGGTTTCATTTGCCTTGCTCTTATTGGCGCCCATTACGTTAAATATTTTGCTATTCCATCTATTTATGGATACTCCGGGTCTTATTTTGGCTCTGGTGGTATTAGTTTTGAACGCCATATTAATATATAAGCATTGGAAAGTTTACAGACCGTTATTTCTTTGAAATTGAATATTTCTATTAAATTAAAGGCTTCCAAAAGGAAGCCTTTTTCTATTGCCGCATATTTTGTTTAAAGGGAAAAACTGTACATTTACAATTCCTAAAATTTAAAATCCATGAAATTTTCAATCGTTTCTGTAATCGTGGTGCTCTCTATGTTTAGTGGGAATGCACAGTCTAAAAAAGAACAAATTCCAGTGACCTATCCTCAAACCGAAAAAACAAATACTGTTGACACCTATTTTGGTGTTGAAGTGAAAGACCCATATCGTTGGCTGGAAGACGACCGAAGTGCAGAAACAGCAACATGGGTAAAAGCTGAAAATAAAGTAACCTTTGGTTATTTGGAAAAAATACCTTTCCGCGAGGATCTTAAAAAGCGTCTTTCCAATCTTTGGAATTATGAAAAAGTTAGCGCACCATTCCATGAAGGAAACTACACCTATTTTTATAAAAATGACGGCCTGCAAAACCAATATGTTATTTATCGCTATAAAACTGGAGAAGACCCAAAAACAGCTGAAGTGTTTTTAGATCCAAATACATTTAAAGAAGATGGCACCATTTCATTGGGCGAAACAAGTTTTTCCAAAGACGGCAGCAAACTTGCCTATAGTATTTCAGAAGGCGGCAGCGATTGGCGCAAGGTGCTGGTGATGAATACTGAAACAAAAAAACTGGTAGGTGATACCTTGAAAGATATTAAATTCAGCGGTCTTTCTTGGAGAGGCGAGGACGGATTTTACTATTCCAGTTATGACAAACCCAAGGGCAGCGAACTCTCAGCAAAAACCGATCAGCACAAAGTATATTACCATAAAATGGGAACGCCACAAAGCGATGACAAATTAATTTTTGGCGCAACACCCGAAGAGAAACACCGCTATATTGGTGCAAATGTAACCGAGGACAATAATTATTTAATAATCAGAGCCAGCACCTCTACTTCCGGGAACAAACTTTTCATAAAGGATCTTACAAAACAGGATAGCAAGTTTGTAACCATTTTGGACAATACAGATACAGATACGTATGTAATTGAAAACGTAGGTTCCAAACTTTACATCGTGACAAACAGAAATACTCCAAATAAAAAAATTGTCACAGTTGATGCCAATAACCCAACACCAAATAACTGGAAGGATTTTCTTCCCGAAACCGAAAATGTACTTTCACCTAGCACGGGAGGCGGAAATATTTTCGCGAACTATATGGTTGATGCGGTTTCAAAAGTGATGCAATATGATTATGACGGCAAATTGATTCGCGAAATTAAACTTCCAGGTGTAGGTTCCGCAGGTGGTTTTGGAACAAAGAAGGAAGAAAAGGAACTTTATTATTCCTTTACTAATTATGTAACGCCCGGAAGTATTTATAAATATGACATTGCAAAAGGCAATTCAGAATTGTTTATCAAACCTGAAATAGATTTCGAACCAGAGAATTATGAAAGCCATCAGGTTTTCTATCCTTCGAAGGATGGGACAAAAATACCGATGATCATCACCCACAAAAAAGGATTGAAAATGGACGGGAAAAATCCAACGATTCTTTACGGTTATGGTGGGTTCAATATTAGTTTGACTCCAAGTTTTAGTATTTCCAATGCTGTATGGATGGAGCAGGGCGGAATTTATGCTGTACCAAATCTTCGTGGCGGCGGTGAATACGGGAAGAAATGGCACGATGCGGGAACACAGCTAAAAAAACAAAACGTGTTTGACGATTTTATAGCTGCAGCTGAATATTTGATCAAAAACAATTATACTTCCAGTGCCTATCTCGCCATTCGCGGAGGCTCAAACGGAGGTTTGCTAGTTGGCGCAACAATGAATCAGCGACCCGATTTAATGAAAGTAGCGCTTCCCGCTGTTGGCGTTTTGGATATGTTGCGCTACCACACCTTCACCGCTGGAGCAGGTTGGGCTTATGATTATGGAACTTCGGAAGACAGCAAGGAAATGTTTGAATATCTAAAAGATTATTCGCCATTGCACAATGTAAAAGAAGGCGTTGAATATCCCGCAACTTTAATTACTACAGGCGATCACGACGACAGGGTAGTGCCTGCGCACAGTTTTAAATTTGCCGCTGAACTTCAATCAAAACAAACTGGAAACAACCCTATTTTAATCCGAATTGAAACTGATGCCGGTCACGGAGCAGGCACACCCGTGAGCAAAACCATTGAGCAATATGCCGATATTTTTGGGTTTACGCTTTTCAATATGGGTTTTAAAGAATTGCCGCAAAAAATTTAGAAATAAATACAAAAGCCCCGTTATAAGTAACGGGGCTTTTTTTAATCTAGCATTTCAGTGAGCTTTTTAAATGTTTTTCTGGGATCTTTATTTTCATAAAGAATTTCATAAACGGCATCGATTATTGGCGTTTTGGCTTTTTTCTTTCCCTTTTGCTGGTTGAGATGATAGGCGCTTTTTGTGGCGTAATAACCTTCAGCAACCATACTCATTTCCAGTTGGGCGCTTTTCACGGTGTAGCCTTTCCCTATCATTGTTCCGAACAATCTGTTTCGGCTAAAAACGGAATACCCCGTAACCAACAAATCTCCCAAATAGGCGGAATCATTGATGTCGCGCTTCATTTTGTGGACTTTCTTCACATACTTTTTCATCTCGCGAATGGCATTGCTCATCAACACACTTTGGAAATTGTCTCCATAACCCAATCCGTGCGCAATTCCAGCTGCAACAGCATAAATGTTTTTAAGCATCGCGGCATATTCAGTTCCAAGAACATCGTCGCTAATAGTGCATTTAATATAATCACTGATTAAAACATCTGCGATCAGTTTCGCCTTTTCAGCGTCGGCGCTGGCAATGGTTAGGTAGGAAAGTCTTTCCAGCGCAACTTCTTCCGCGTGGCAGGGCCCGGAAATAACACCAATATTATTGAATGGAACTTTGTAATGGGTATTGAAATGATCACCCACAATT
>JBBQUI010000167.1:0-5837 GCA_038212575.1 Flavobacteriales bacterium | reverse complement strand
AAAACCCTGGTTGCTATTCCTGCCCCTGCTTCCAATGCACCAGATCCCCGGTACAATGCTAAAAATTTTACCTACGATACAGGGAATGATCATTACGTATGTCCCCAAGGTCATTTTCTGAAAACCAATGGAACCTTTTACGTCAACCACCGAGGGAAATCAAATGAGTCCAAGTTCAAACAGTATAAAACAAGAGCCTGTAAGGGATGCCCTGTGCGGGAATTATGCACCACGGCCAAAAATGGGAGACTCCTGGCCAGGAACCTATACACTCCTGTTTATGAAGAAAACAAAAGAAATATAGAAGCTGATCCTGAATTATACAGACGAAGGCAGGCTATTGTAGAGCACCCCTTTGGAACCATGAAAAGGCAATGGGGCTTTGATCATATCCTTTCCAAAAACGGCAAGAAAAGGGCTTCTGCAGATGTTGGATTTATTTTCATTGCATACAATCTCAAAAGAATTCTGAACTTGATTGGCAAAAAGGCATGGAAGGAGTTATTGAACATCTTATATGCTTGTTTTTATCTCTTTATAAGAGCGCATAGAACCTTTTTAAAGTTGATACCCAACTTTAATTTCAACATCTTTGATTCTGGTTTTATTCCTCAGCCTACCATAAAAAGTCTTATTTTGGTCTCAAATCGGTAGAATAACCAAGGTTATTAGACAGACTGCCGTAAGCTGTTATTTTAGAAAACCGACCGTAGTAAAAATGAACACAGAAAATAATTACATAGAAATAAACCGCCAATCTTGGAATAATAGAATCGAAACACATTTAAAATCAGAATTTTACGACCTTAACGGTTTTCTACAAGGAAAAAGTTCACTAAACGATATTGAATTAAACTTGCTTGGTGACATTAATGGAAAAACGATTTTGCATTTACAATGTCATTTCGGACAAGACACTATTTCGTTGGGCAGACTTGGTGCAGAAGTAACAGGAGTTGACTTATCAAACAAAGCTATTGAGAGTGCAAAACAAATTGCAAAAGATACTAATTCAACCGCAAAGTTCATTTGTTGCGACATTTACGATTTGCCAAACCACTTAGAAGAAAAATTTGATATTGTTTTTACAAGTTACGGCACTATTGGTTGGTTGCCTGATTTGGACAAGTGGGCAAAAATTGTTTCTAAATTTCTAAAACCAAATGGACAATTTGTATTTGTAGAGTTTCACCCTGTTGTGTGGATGTTTGACGATAATTTTGAAAAAATTGGATACAGCTATTTTAATTCAGGAGCAATTATAGAAACAGAAAATGGAACTTATGCCGACAAAAAAGCAGACATAACCCAATCAAGTGTATGTTGGAATCACGGACTAAGTGAAGTATTAAACAATTTAATCAGTAACGGTGTTGAAATTAATTCACTTGAAGAACATGATTATTCGCCTTACAATTGTTTCAATAAGACAATAGAATTTGAACCTAAAAAATATAGAATAGAACATTTGGACGACAAAATACCAATGGTGTATTCAATAACAGCGACAAGAAAAAACAACAGCTAACATTTAGCAAACTAGCAGAAAAAAGCCCTTTTTTACCCCTCACGTACAGGGGCTTTTTTTGTTAGTTTGTGTTGACTGACACCGGGCTGCTGTTCTGTCTGCTTATAGATGGTTTAGTAGGCCCTGGATTTATTTTTCACGATTTTTAGGATTCCTTTTTCCTGTTGCAAGCTTGCTTTTATAATGTTTTGTGTACAACTTCCCTTACCCAAAAATGGTTTTTTAATGAATTGTGATGTCTCGGAATAAATCGCTGTTTTTTTTACTCCATATCAAAAGGGGGAGGCCTTGTTTTTTTGGTCGGTTATTTTTTGCACCTCTTGATGGTCTTTCGTTTGGGATTGATAATATCTATATGATCCCACCATTTGCATCCTTCCATTGGGGCAACACGGACATTTGAAAATGTCTTTTCCATATTTTTCAAGCATTCTAACGGCAACAGGGATTTTGACAGTTTCGGGCTATGGGGAAAGCTTCATAGCTTCCCTTATTTTCTCCAATCGTTCCCGTTTGCCGTGATTCTGCAAAAAACCATAATGACGGATCTTTGTAAAGCCTTTGGGTATAATATGCATTTCAAAAATGAAAAGACAATGGGTTTTGACCACATCCTTTGCAAGAAAGGAAAGAAACGGGCCTCTGCAGATGTTGGCTTTATCCACATTGCTTATAATCTCAGAAAAATATTGAATCTGATAGGTGAAAAAGCCTTGAAAGAGGTACAGAAACCCCATTTTTATGCTTTTTTCTCTACATTTATAAACGAACTACAACCAACGGTTAATCGCAAATAGCGGGCATTCCAGTAAAAAGTGATATTTTAGAGACCAAGAAGCGAACAACTAAGCCGACAAAAACTCATCCCCACTCCACGCTACTTCAGTTACCAAGATCTTTCCCAAAGCTAAAAAAAATACGAACTGACAAATTTAGCCGAGCGGAAACCTAAAAATCGGAAAGAAAAATATGACAAATAAAATAAATTGGATTTTTAAGAACTTACACCTTATAATTTCTTTACTGATTGTTGTGCCTACAGCTATAGTTTACGGTTCACCATCTATTCTTTCCGGACGTTTGGATATTCAAGTGAATACTATTGACCTTTCGAATATGTTGAAAGCTATTATGTGCTTATATATCGGAAATTCAATCGTATGGATTTTGGGAATTTGGAAAACCAAATATTGGAAAAGTGCTACCCAACTGAATATATTATTTATGTTAAGTCTTGCTATCGGAAGAGGAATTAGTATGTTTATGGACGGATTACCAACTGAAGGTTATATTTTCGGAATAATTGCAGAATTTATTCTCGGACTTTTTTCAATTTATCAGCTTAAAAAATATAGTCCAACTGATTAAAAACGGGGAAGGGCCAGTGGGCAATAGCTTATAAAATTAGTAATTATTTAAAAAACAGATGAAAAAAAATTACAAACAATTATTGACTTCGATTATTTTAATTTCAATATTCAATATTTCTTCTTACGGGCAAACCATTATTAAGCCACCTGAAGGCTATTCAACTCAAATTGGGAATATGGTTTCAATGTTAGAAGATTTAAAAGGACGGGTAACAAGAAGTGTATCTGATCTTACAATAGAAGAAACCGATTTTTTATTAGATGATGATGCTAATACAATTGGAGCTATGATAATACATTTGGCAGCTACTGAAAAATTATACCAGGTTTATACGTTCGAAAATCGTGCGCTCAATGAAGCAGAAAAAGCGGATTGGGATGTAGCCCAAAAGTTAGGCGATCCTGCAAGGAACCAATATAAAGACAAGCCAATAGATTATTATCTGGATATCTGGAATGAAGTCCGCAATGAAACACTTCGGCTACTTAAAACCAAAGATGACAGTTGGTTTTCATCAAACATACTTAATACTGATATGAATTATCATTGGGCCTGGTATCACGTAATGGAACATCAGGCAAACCATATGGGTCAAATTCGATTAATCTTAAAGAGAAGCGAAAAATAACCAGTCACAACAACCTACAAAAATTATAGTACCTACTCCACGCAAATTGCGTTTACCAGGACCATTATATTCCATTTTAAAGATTCGCTAACCTATTTTAGATAATTGACAAATAATTAATGAAAGTCTTTCAGGAAAATATAAATAAGTACAATGCCAAAATAGTAAGGTTAAAGAAGGTATTAAATAGATTATCATTGCTAAGGTTACTTATTTTTGTAATTGCAAGTATCACTCTTATATACTTGTTCAGTATAAATTTAATTACTCCCGTTTATATTGTTTTTCCTGTTTCAGTAATATGTTTTGCTTTAGTTTTAAACCACCATACCAAAATAGCTTACTTAAAAAAACATACATCATTCCTGAAAAAAATAAATGAATCTGAAATTCTAAGGGAAAAATGTGACCTGGAAGAATTTGATACCGGACATAAGTTTATTGATCAAAATCATCCCTACACATCTGATCTTGATATTTTCGGACAACATTCTATTTTTCAGTTGGTTAACAGGACAACTACAGAGTCAGGAATGATACTCTTAGCAGCATGGCTGTCTGAACCTGCATCTAATAATGAAATACATGACAGACAAGATGCCATAAAAGAATTATCTCAGAAATTAGACTGGAGGCAGGATTTTCAGGCGTCAGGCATGCACTTTCAGAATAATAAAAGTGATTATTTTAAACTGTTAGATTGGGTAAAAAAACCTGTTGTTTTATTAAAATACCGAAAAATATATATAGCAGTTGCAATAATCCTTCCTGTACTGTTATTGATTGATTCGTACTTTTTTTATGCTAACCTGGATTCACAAAAGGTGATCATTTATTTTTCTCTCCTGATCTTAGTTTTGCTGATCAACTATATGATTTTGAAAAAGATAAAACCCATCGCGGAGGATATCGTTGAAAACTCAACAAAGAATCTTGACACTTTAAGAGGTTATTTGGCACTTATCAAAAAAATTGAAACCGAAAGTTTCAAATCAAAAAAATTATCCCGGTTACAATTACAAATAACACACGGCAAATATTCAGCATACAAAGAGATTAACAGGCTATGCAAAATATTGGACTATTCACAACAAAAACCTATAAAAGGGCAACCATTTGGTGGAAATCCATTTTATGCGCTTTTAAACTTTTTCCTGCTATTGGATATTCACCTGATCATTGATACAGAAAATTGGAAATCAAAAAATAAAGAGGGTTTAAGATCTTGGGCAGATGTAGTTAGCGAATTTGAGGTAATAAATAGTATTGCAGGTTTTTGCTATTCAAATCAATCCTATACATTTCCAGAGATAACAGAAAGAAACAACTACATACATTTTGAGTCGATAGGACATCCTTTAATAAATTCAGATAATCGTGTTTGTAATGATTTTCATTCTGAAGGCCTTGGTAATGTTGTTATGATTACCGGTTCAAATATGGGAGGGAAAAGTACTTTTTTAAGGACTGTAGGTGTCAACATCGTTTTATCATTAGCCGGAGCACCTTGTTGTGCTAAAAATGCTCAGGTATCCAGCCTAAAGCTATTTTCAAGTATGCGAACAGAAGATAATTTAAAGAAAGGGATCTCTTCTTTTTATGCAGAATTAAATAGAATTGAAAAGATGCTGAAATTGATTGAAAGCAATCACAACGTATTTTTTCTTTTGGATGAGATGTTCAAAGGTACAAACTCGGAAGACAGACATAGAGGAGGTTATTCATTGATCAATCAAATAAGTAAGCTCAAAACCTCAGGAATTATTGCAACACACGATATTGAACTTGCAAAACTAGCCGGGAATAAAAAGTTGGTTACAAATTATAGTTTTAATAGTGAGATTAAAGATAATTCAATGGTTTTCAGCTATGAACTTGATCCGGGTATATGTACTGACTTTAACGCAAGTGAACTTATGAAAAAGAGCGGAATTAAAATTTTATCGAATATTTCATAAGAACGGAACTAATAAAATACGGCATATAACATGCGGTCATAAAACAATTTGGGGTGAAGTGCTTATTTGAACAACAAAACATTTAATCAACGGATTGAGGGGCTAATAAGTTTGTGCTTCGAAATACGCAACGCTTCATAGTGTGCCAAGAAGCAGCCACGGCATTAAACTGGCTGCATGCTGTAGATAAGATGATGGTAGGTCCATCAGGGTCGTTGTATAGGCGATGGCTCTAAACCACCTAAAGGTGCTTTGATTAGTAGTCTTGGTATTGAGCGTTTAGGAGAATCTAGTCCTTGAGATTAGCAGGTGCGAATAAAGGAGTTGAACGAAAGTGAACCATTGAAGAGGT
>JBBQUI010000166.1:0-5849 GCA_038212575.1 Flavobacteriales bacterium | reverse complement strand
GAAGTGCTACTAACTTCAAGCATTGAAGAACTACTGGGGTTTACTGTTCCAATCCCCACTTGGCCATATACATTTCCAATTGTAAGGCCAGCACAAAATAATAAGACAAATTTTTTCATAACTATGATATTTAGTCATAGCTAAACAGGTAAATCCAAGAAAAAAAATAGATCGGGCACTTATTGCCAGGGAGAAGTAATCATCTAATTTAATAAAATTTAGTTTTCTATCCAAAAGCTAATAGGTTAAAATTGAGCTTTTTAATAAAATTTATTCATTCGAAAGGATATTTCTAAAAATATTAAGAATCCAAATCGAAGGTTTCGGAAGGGTTTTCCTGTGGATCATAATTAAGCATGCCTTCGCCATCAGCAATTATGGTACATACCGTTGCATCTCCCGTAACGTTTACTACGGTTCGGAACATATCCAAAATTCTATCTACGGGAAAGATTATTGCAATCCAGGCAGGATTCAAACCAACAGATTCCAAAACGATTATAAGCATCACCAAGCCTGCACTCGGCACTGCGGCTGAACCAATGGAGGCCAATGTTGCAGTAAGAACAATAGTCAATTGTTGCCCGAGCGTTAGATCTATCATATGCAACTGTGCAAGAAATACAACAGCCACAGCTTGATACAAACAGGTTCCGTCCATATTCACGGTTGCGCCAATAGGCAATACAAAACTCGTTATCTTTTTATCTACACCCAGATTTTCTTCCACACATTCCATTGTTACCGGCAAAGTGGCTGCGCTACTTGAAGTTGAAAACGCCAAGGTTTGTGCGGGAGCCATTGCTTTGAAAAAACCTTTATATGGAATTCTTTTCACAAAAAGTTTCATAAATATGGGGTAGACAATAAAAATCATCATCATCAATCCTAAAAATACTGTGAGCGAATACCAGCTCAGGCCTTTAAAAATTTCATACACTTTCCCTATATCGTCTCCAGCCATTTTGCTTACAACACCCGCCAATAAAGCGAAAACAAAAAATGGCGCAGCCTGCATCACTAAATCGACCATCTTTAAAAATACCTCCATCGCGCTGTCCATGAATGCCGTGACAGGATGCGATTTTTCGTTGGGAATCAATAACAAACAAACCCCAAAAAATATTCCGAAGAAAATAATTTGAAGCATCAACCCATTGTTTGTTAACGAATAGAAAAAGTTTTCAGGAACTAAATCAACCAAGGGCTGTAACGGAGTTGATTCCTTGGTTTTTTCGACAGTTTGCATTTTTTCGGTCACTGAGGCATCTCTCAACTCTCCTTTTGAAAGATCGGTTATTTTCTGGGCACGTTCAAAGAATGCAGGGTCTTGTAAATAATTTATTCCGTCTTTTATTTGATAGCCTTCCGATGCGGCCCAAATTTCATAACTAATACGGTTGTCAATCCTGCTTTGTTCGTCAATCAATTTGCCCGGTTTAATAAAGTTAACAAGTGCCAGACCTAAACCCACTGCAAAAAGTGTTGTAAGCAAATATGCAAGCAGTGTCTTCCCTCCCATTCTTCCGAGACTTGAAGGATCTCCAATATTGGCCACACCGCTAATTATTGATACCAATACCAACGGAACAGCTATCAATTTTAGAAGATTGATGAAAATTGTACCAAACGGCGCTATCCAATTAATAGTGAATTCACTCCATCCCAATGTGCTGGAAAGCAATGCCCAAATTATACCTAAAACGAGTCCGATGATTATTTTCCAGTGTAGCGCTAGTTTTTTCATAGAAATATTAAATAGTTCAGTATTTTGAAATTTTGTTCAATAAATAAAAATCTGCCAAAACCAAGGCGGCCATTGCCTCTACAATTGGAACAGCTCGTGGAACTACGCAGGGGTCGTGACGACCTTTTCCTTCTGCTTCCGCTTTGTTTCCACTGCTATCAATTGTTTCCTGTTTCTGCATAATAGTTGCAACAGGTTTAAATGCTACTTTGAAGTAAATATCTTCACCATTGCTTATTCCGCCTTGGATTCCGCCGCTGTGGTTGCTTTTCGTGCTTCCGTCTTCATTAAACACATCATTGTGAGCACTTCCTTTCATTGCTGTTCCCGCAAAACCGCTTCCATATTCAAAGCCTTTTACGGCGTTTATGGAAAGCATTGCTTTGCCCAATTCAGCGTGCAATTTATCAAAAACCGGTTCGCCTAAACCTATTGGCACGTTTTGAATTATACAGGTTACGGTTCCGCCAATGGTATCTCCTTCTTTTCTAACAGACTTTATATATTCTTCCATTTTCGTCGCCATTTCACTATCAGCACAACGAACAGGATTTTTTTCTATTTCTGAAAAGTCAAGTTCGTAATAGTGTTTTTTCAGTTCCATTTCACCCACAGAAGAAACGTAGGCGGTGATTTTTATATCCTTCAGTAATTGTTTTGCTATAGCTCCGGCAACAACCCTGCAGGCAGTTTCACGAGCGGAAGAACGGCCACCACCGCGATAATCACGGACGCCGTATTTTTTATCGTACGTATAATCGGCATGTGAGGGACGATAAATATCTTTAATATGAGTGTAATCCTTGCTTTTTTGGTCTGTGTTTTCAATGATGAAACCAATGGGAGTGCCGGTTGTTTTACCTTCAAAAATTCCTGAAAGAAATTTTACTTCATCTTCTTCTTTTCGTTGGGTAACAATTGCGGACTGACCAGGTTTTCTGCGTTGCATGTCAGTATTTATTGCCTCAAAATTTATGGAAAGACCTGCGGGACAACCATCTATAACCCCACCAATAGCAGGGCCGTGCGATTCGCCAAATGTTGTAAGTTTAAATATTGTTCCGAAGGAATTGCCCGCCATACAATGCTTTTCAACAAATGTAAACGATAGGAATGAATAATGAAAATAACACTATTCTTAATATTGCAGAAACATTCCGTACATCAACTAACCAAATAGACAAACAAACGTAACATTGGCATAAAATATCTACCAGCTAATTGTCGGAAATTTGTAGTATAAATATCTTTGATTGAAAAGAAAAGTTGAGCTAGTTGTAATATCAGATGTCCATCTTGGGACCTACGGCTGCCACGCTAAAGAATTACTAAACTATTTAAATTCTATAAAGCCAAAGAAAATTATTTTAAACGGCGATATTATTGATATTTGGCAATTCCGAAAACGCTATTTTCCAAAAGCACATCTACTCATAATAAAGAAACTCTTATCCTTTGCTACAAAAGGCACCAAAGTGTATTACATAACTGGGAATCACGATGAAAAGCTTCGCAGATTTAGCAATACGAAAATGGGAAATATTCAAATCGTAGATAAACTTTTGCTCAATTTGGATGGAAAAAAAGCGTGGTTTTTTCACGGCGATGTCTTTGATGCTTCCATACAGCACGCCAAATGGATAGCAAAACTAGGTGGTTGGGGTTATGACCTTTTAATTCTTTTCAACAGATTTATAAATTATTTTCTTGAAAAGGCGGGCCGTGAAAAATATTCTCTTTCTAAAAAAATAAAAAATAGTGTGAAAAGTGCCTTGAAGTTTATTGACGATTTTGAAACTACAGCAACAGATTTGGCAATTGACAACGAGTTTGATTACGTTATTTGCGGTCACATTCACCAACCTTGTATAAAAAAAGTAGAAACAATTAAGGGAAGTTGTGAATACCTCAATAGTGGCGATTGGATTGAAAACCTTACTGCTTTGGAATATAACAACGAAAGTTGGACTCTGTATTCTTACCAAAATCGCGAACACCTTTTAATTCCCGTAGAAACCGAAATTGAAAATAGTGAAGGTTTTGAAACAATGGTCGCGGCAATGAGAGCTTTCAAAATAACACTTTAATATTATTGCCTTAAAGCATTCTTTAAAATAGTGACCGGATGTAGCGATTTCCTTCCGGTTCCATCCAAAATTTGATGCCTGCAACTTGTCCCGTTGGCAGAAATAATTGTTTCTTCGGAAGATTTTCTAATGGATGGAAACAGCTTCAGCTCCCCTATTTTTATACTTACACCATAATGTTCCTTTTCATAACCAAAACTTCCGGCCATCCCGCAACAACCAGATGGAATGATGGTTGGTTTATAATTTTCGGGAAGATTTAAAATATCAAAAGTCACTTTTTGGTTGCTCAATGATTTTTGGTGGCAGTGTGTGTGAATTTTAATGCTTCTCGCTTCGGAAGTGAACTGCGCTGCGGAAATAGTTCCGTTTTGAATTTCAGAGGCCAAAAATTCCTCTATCAAAAATGTATTTTTTGAAATAGCATCAGCGGCCAATTTATCATCCGCCAATCGCAAATATTCATCTCGAAATGAAAGGATTGCCGACGGTTCAATACCCACCAATGGATTTGTTTCTGAAACTTTATCTTTTAAATAAGAAATGTTTTTATTGGCTTCATTTTTCGCTTCCTCTAAAAAACCTTTTGAAATCAATGCCCGTCCGCTGTCCAAAGTATCGATAACGTTCACTTTATAGCCCAAACCTGTTAAAAGCAAAAAAGAATCCACAGCAATTTCAGCATCCAAATAATTACTGAATTCATCTACAAACAGTAAAACATTTTTATGAAATTTCTCTCCAACTAAATTTTCTTTATTGTATTGATTTTTAAAATCTTGAGATAATTTACTAAAACTTTTAATGGAAACTTTTGGCAATGAACGGTTTTGATGCACACCACCTAAATTCTTAATGATTTTTGAAGTTAAACCATTCGAAAAAAGCCAATTTGAAAGCTTTGGAAATTTTGAAGTTGTTTTGTTCAGTTTTGTACTTTTTCCGAATAATTTATTGCAAAATGTAACCCCATTCGATTTGTTGTACTGATATAAAAATTCAGCTTTTGCAGTACTGATATCAACATTGCTAGGGCATTCACTAGCGCAGGCTTTACAGCTAATGCACAGATCAAAAACCTCTTTTAATTCTTTGGAATTGAATTTATTGACAGCTTCATTATTGGTCAAAACTTCACGCAATGCATTTGCTCTTGCCCGGGTTGTATCTTTTTCGTTTTTAGTGGCATGATAGCTGGGGCACATTGCTCCTGCCGCGTTTTCAGTTTTTCTGCAATCGCCGCTGCCGTTGCACTTTTCTGCTAATCGTAAAATTCCTTCGGAATCACTGAAATCAAGCAATGTTTTAATAGTTGGCTCTTTTCTTTCAATTTCATACCGAAGTGATTCGTCCATTTTATAAGCATCTACAATCTTTCCCGGATTAAAGATATTTTTTGGATCGAACGCAGATTTAATTTGTTTTAAAAGTTCATAATTCTTTTCACCTATCATTAAAGGAATAAACTCGGCGCGGACAATGCCATCACCGTGTTCCCCGCTAAAAGAGCCTTTATATTTCTTGCAAAGAAGTGCTACTTCGGTTGTTATTTTTCTGAAATATTCAACTCCTTCTTTTTCCTTTAAATTGAGGATTGGCCGCAAATGAAGCTCCCCCGCCCCCGCATGTGCGTAATAAACAGCTTCCTGATCATACTTTTTCATCAAAGTGGAAAATTCCTTTATGTAAGCAGGTAAATCCTCCAAAGCAACTGCTGTGTCTTCAATGCAAGCAACCGCCTTTTTATCGCCCACCATATTTCCCAAAAGGCCCAAACCGGCTTTTCGGAGTTCGAGTGCCATATCAATTTCCTCGCCTCTCAAAATGGGGCTGTGGTAGCTATGCGCTGAAATCTTTAATGATTCCAGCAAAGCTTCCGTCTGCTTTTGTAAATCTTCTTCGGAATGGCTTTTCACTTCTAAAAGCAAGATTGCCTTCGGATTTCCTTCCACAAAAAATCGGTATGGTTCGTAGGTCTTGTTTTTTTTGGTGCAGTCCAAAATCACATTGTCCAT
>JBBQUI010000165.1:0-5872 GCA_038212575.1 Flavobacteriales bacterium | reverse complement strand
CTTTGAACGGTGCTCATATTTTTTGTTTTTATTTTCGTTGTCAAACCTCAAAGGTCTCAAAGACCTTTGAGGTTTGGTAATGAATATTCTTTTAAAATTTCTCCTTCATATTTTTTATAAAACTCGGGATCAAAATTGGCTTGTTTTAGGTTTTGGATTACGTACTCCAGACTTCTTTTTTCATTTAGCCATTTATCAAAAACTTCGTGCCTCATTCGTATTCCGAAAGTGTTTATTCCCAAAAATTCATTGGTGTTTTTATTATATGAAATAGTCACGCAACGCAGATCGCTATTGCATTTCCAATGAAATTGGGCTTCGTAATCCTTTTCTTTGCTTTCTGAAAAAACCCAACCATACGTTTGGTATTCAATATCAAAAAACTTGGCGCTGTTAAACCAGTTTCCTGGATTGTACTCAAACGGTTTTCCGCAAATGGTTTGCGCCAATGCTTCGCCCATTATTCTGCCTGTGTACCAAACGGCTTCCACAGGCGGGCGATTCCCGATGGGTTGCCGTTGCTGCGCACAATCGCCAATGGCATACACATTTTTAATATTGGTCTCCAGCATTCGGTTTACTAAAATACCTTTGTCAGTTTCAATTTCTGAATTTTTCAGAAAGGAAATCTGAGGTTTCACACCCGTGGTAATCCCAACTAAGCAACACGGAATTTCTTCCCCATTTTTGGTTACAATGGCAAGAACATTTCCTTTGCCATCATCCAATATTTTATCAAGTTCTGAATTATGACGAAGATCTACGCCGTGTGAAACTATGTGGCGCGAAACCATTTCAGCTTCAGGCTTTGGAAGGACGCCGGCCCAAAAAGCATCTTCGCGAACGAGCATAGTTACTTCAATATTTCGGGTTCTGAGCATTTCGGCCATTTCAACGCCAATCAATCCGCCGCCAATAATAACAGCACGTGAACATTCTTTGTTATTGGGTGCGTATTTTTCCAAATCTTCCAAATCTTTTTTGGAAACCAAACCTAATACGCCTTTCAAATCTTGTCCTTCCCAATCATAATAGCTAGTTGTGGAGCCGGAGGCAATAATAAGTTTGTCGTAATTTATCGAGCCGCCTTCTTTAAAATGAAGGGTTTGATTTTCGGTATCTATTCTTTCAACATAGGCTTTTTTCAATTCCAATCTGTTCTTTTCCCAAAACCAAGGTTCGTAGGGTTCAATATCACGCCAACGCATGTGGCCCATATATACATACATTAAAGCTGTGCGGGAGAAAAAATGGTCTGCTTCTGCGGAAATTATGGTTATCTTTTTGTCGGAAAGTTTTCGGATGTGTCTTGCGGCCGTAACCCCAGCAATACCGTTGCCTATAATGACGATGTGCTCCATAATTTTGAAGATATTTGGTTGGTGTGGGTCTTCAGTCGTTTATAAATTTACGCAATTACAGATCGGGTAGTTTGAAAAGGGTTATTAAAGTTTCTATAAATTCTAAAATAAAATACTACTTTCATCGACAATTTATTTTCAAAATGACCAAATCACATCATTCGCTATTTTGTGTTTTTCTTTTTTCTATTCTTTTGGGATGCGGGCAAAAGCGCGATTCTTCAGAAGTAATAGCTACTGAAAAATATGATAAAGCAATTAAAAATTCAACTATTTCAAAAATAAATGGGGTGAGTTTTGTGGCTTCAAAAGATTCCATTTTACAGGAAAATATTACACCTCTAAAGAAAATTAACGCAGCCTATGCGGCTATTATGCCTTTCGGTTTTATTAAAAGTCTGGAGCATCCTGAAATTAGTTACAATCAGGAAAGGCAATGGTTTGGCGAAACAAGGGAAGGAGCAAAGCAATACATCAGGATGCTTCACAAAAACGATATTAAAGTAATGATGAAGCCACAAATATGGGTGTGGCGAGGCGAATTTACAGGTTTATTGAAAATGGCTTCCGAAGCGGATTGGCTCGAGCTTGAAAATTCCTATAAAAATTTTATAATCGACTTTGCAAAAGTGGCAGAGGAAGAAAATGTGGAAATATTCTGCATTGGTACCGAGCTGGAAAAATTTATAGAGCACCGCCCCGAATATTGGCAAAATCTGATTGATGAAATAAGAAAGGTTTACAAAGGGAAACTAACATATGCGGCTAATTGGGATGAATACAAACGCGTGCCGTTTTGGGATGCTTTGGATTATATTGGCGTGGATGCTTATTTTCCCGTTTCGGATAGTAAAACCCCAACAGTTGAAGAAGTACGCAATGGTTGGCAACGTTGGAAAGAGGAATTGAAAGGTGTTTCAGAAAAGGAAAACAAAAAAATTCTCTTTACGGAATACGGCTACAGAAGCGTTGATTTTGCGGGAAAGGAACCGTGGATAAGTGATTATAAACTGACTTCGATGAATTTTGAAGGACAGGCTAACATTTTAGAAGGTTTGTATCAAGAATTATGGAATGAACAATGGTTTGCCGGCGGATTTCTGTGGAAGTGGTTTATTGCTCACGAAAGGGTTGGGGGTGAAACGGACAATCAATTTACGCCACAAAATAAACCTGCTGAGGCAATCGTGGAAAAGTATTATAAAAAGGTGAATAATTAGAGCTACTTATCGGCTAAAATCTCTCGTGATTCTACGTTTTGCGGTACTTGTTTTTTTGAGAGTTTTATGTTTTTTAAATAGTAATTGTACAATTCATCCGCGTCCGCTCCCAACCAGCGTTTCAAATAAATAGTCAAAAAATGATATTGCAACGTCCAAACTCCTTTTTGCTTATAAAGGCGTGCGGAGGTTGTTAGCCATTTTTGAATAACCACAAATTTCTTGCGTTCGTAAAGCTCGTTTATTAAAATATTGTCTTCGTAAATAATATAAGTTTCGTCAAACCCCGCAATTTCTTCAAAAAGCTGTTTGGTTATAAATTGACTTTGGTCTCCACCGCGACAGGCGCGCCAGCTAAATTTCGTGAACCATCCCGCAAGTTTCAGCCACCAATGGTTGCTATCAAATTTCATTCGGAAGCAGCCGGCCGGATTTCCTTTTTCAACTTCGGAAATAATATATTTATCAAAATTTTTTGGCGGAAAAGAATCTGCATGCAGAAAGTAAAGAATTTCGCCCGAAGCTTCACTCGCGCCCTTGTTCATCTGTTTCGCGCGCCCTTTTTCTGAATTTTCCAATGTCACTCTGAGCGCAGTCGTAGGGTTAATGGACTCGATAAATTCTTTAATTATTTTTTGGGTGCCATCGCTGCTGCCGCCATCCACTAAAATTAGTTCTGTCCTATTTTCACCTGAAAGGTTTTCAGTTAGGTGGTCAAGTAAATTATTAATCGTTTCGGCTTCATTTAAAACCGGGATGATGATGCTTATCATTAAAAGTTTCTGGTTTCGGATTAACACGAATATAATTATTTTACCACTACTGACTACTGAACACTTATTTCTGTTCATTTAAATTCCAGTTATAATCTTTGTAGGCTATTGTTGCACCCGTGTTTATCTTAGTTTTGGAATATTGGTTAATAAAACCAATTACATCCTGTTTTCCATTCACTTTGTAATCTTTTTGGTACCAATCAAAAACGGAGGAAAGTTTTGGGTTTGAAGCGGAAATATCATTTTTATCGCTATTGATAAATTCCTTTGTAGCACGATCCAATTGCTCATTAATTTTTGACGCAGTATAAGCTTCGTTCAAAAGCTTCGGACAGGAAATGGAAGCGCAATTTATGGCGAAATGAATTCGCGGCTCGTTCATTTTCCGAAGTATTCCGTTTTCAATTCCACCCAGCGAAAGTTCTTTATTTCCAACTGCAACACGACCTTTGGTCCAAGCGCCATCAATATCTTTTATACTTTTTAGAGGATAATTTTCCACGATTAATTTTACCGTTGCAGCGTTGTAAAGGTTTATGTAATAGGCTAGCAATTCCTGTACGCTCCAATCATCTGTAGGATTTTTTTCGGAAAGCATCTTTAGATAATCGTCCAGTTTTGCTTCGTCATTTTTAAATCCTTTGTAATCTACTAGACCGTCTTTCCCAACATATTTTTTTAGCAATTTGTCCCATTCGGAATGATCTAAGTTTACTGCAGAATTTGCAGTGGTTGAAGTGAGTTCAGCTTTCACTTCTTTAGTGGGTTGCCCCTGGCTACTTATGCCTGCGGCAGAAAGAAGATTGCAACTTTGCAATATAAAAGCTGCGAAAATAAGTGTTGTGAAGTTGAGTAAAATTTTCATATTCATTAATTTTTTTGTTCAATTTATTTACGAAGAAGATCACTTTTTGGTTTTGATGGGATAAAATATTTGTGAAGTGAAATTTGGAGGAAATTTTTCATCCCCATCAAAGCCCAGCTCAATGTCCCGCCCATCGTGTGGGATGTGATCTGTCTTGAAAAGGTAATCCCAAACACTCAAACTGATCCCAAAATTAACGCCGTATTGTGCGTTTTTTGGCAAAACTTTAGCGTGATGCCAAATGTGCATTTTCGGATTGTTGAATACATATTTCAACCTTCCGTAGTCCCAACCAATATTGGCGTGGTTTAAATGGCCAATGGCGAGGGCGGTGAAATGGACTATCGCCACCGCTTCAATTTCAAAACCGCCAATTATTGCTAGCGGAATGTAAAGCAACGATTTGTAAACAATAGGTTCCATCCAATGGTAGCGAAGGTGGGCGGCGAAGGCCATTTCCTTTACGGAATGGTGCAATTTGTGAAAATTCCAAAGCCACGGTACACGGTGAAGCAATCGATGGGTATTCCATTGCACAAAATCAGTCACCAAAAAGAAAATCAAAAGCCCCAACCAGAACGGAAGTAAATTTAAATCAATCAAATGAAAACTTTCAATGGATAAGCCAATGTAGACCAAAGCATCGTTGAACAGCGCTTCGGTTGCATTAGAGAGAAAAATCAGCACAATCAAATTCAACAAAAAGAAGTTGAAGAACATATAAAAAGTATCCAGCCAGAAATCCTTTCGAAAGACTTTTTGGTTTTTTCGCCACGGAAACAACAGTTCCAAACTCCAAACCACGAGCGACAAAATTATCAATCCATAGAAATAATTTTCCCAATGAAAACGGGTAATCTCGTCCCACAGATAGTTGAAGTAGCCTTGGTAGGAATTTTTGAATATTTCGAAGTATTTTTCCATTAAGGTGTTTGCTTGTCAGGCTGAGCGCATTCGAAGCCCTCATGAATTAAACTAATAAGCATTTCGACTGCGCTCAATGTGACAATATCTTCAGTCGTAATATAAAAAAGAAATTTACAATTGCTTAATCAACTCAGTAAACAAAACAATCATCTCCGGTTCTGCCTTTTCCGCAGAAGCGATAATATCGGCAATATCCACAGGTTTCAGATTTTCTGGATCGCATTCATCCGTCAAAACAGAAACTGCCGCAACGGGCAGTTTTAAATGATTTGCCACAATTACTTCCGGCACGGTGCTCATGCCGACGGCATCTGCACCGATTATCTTTAAATATTTGTATTCCGCACGGGTTTCCAATTGCGGGCCCACAACGCTGGCGTAGACACCTTTGTGCAGGGTTATATTTTTCTCGGAAGCAATCTGTTCTAGTTTTTTGTTCATTTCGGCATCATAAGGCGCGCTCATATCCACAAAACGTTCGCCCATTTTTTCAACGCCGCGAAAGGCGAGGGGAGAGTTGCCCTGCAAATTTATGTGATCGTCAATAAGCATCAATTCCCCTTTTTTGAAATCGAGATTTACTGCACCCGATGCGTTGCTCACCAACAAATGCTTGATCCCCAAAAGATGCATCACCCGCACCGGAAAAGTAACATCGCGAAGCGAATACCCTTCATAAACGTGAAAGCGTCCCTGCATAACGACCACTTTTTTTCCTTCCAA
>JBBQUI010000164.1:0-5918 GCA_038212575.1 Flavobacteriales bacterium | reverse complement strand
GAAATGATTGTTATGACCGATGTGGCTTTGGATCCTTTTTCAGTGTATGGTCACGATGGGATTATTTCCGAAGGGAAGGTTTTGAATGACGATACAAATGCAGTTTTGGCCGAAATGTCCCTAAGCCATGCAAGGGCAGGAGCTGATATAGTAGCGCCGAGCGATATGATGGATGGCCGCATATTTGAAATCAGAACACTTTTGGAAGATGAAGGTTTCTGCGATACAGGAATTATGGCTTACAGTGCCAAATATGCCTCTGCCTTTTACGGTCCGTTCCGTGATGCTTTGGATTCAGCGCCGGTGGACGCGAAAGATATTCCGAAGGATAAAAAAACATACCAAATGGATTACGGGAACCGCGAGGAGGCCATCCGTGAAACCTTGATGGATATTGAAGAGGGCGCAGATATCGTGATGGTAAAACCGGGACTTTGTTATTTGGACATTGTGCGCGAAATAAAAAATGCAGTAAATGTGCCCGTGGCGGTATATCAAGTGAGCGGTGAGTACGCAATGCTGAAAGCGGCCGCAGAGAAAGGTTGGCTGGACCACGATGCTGTAATGCTGGAGCAGGTTACTGCCATAAAACGCGCCGGAGCATCCATGATTGCCAGTTATTTTGCTAAAGATGTTGTAAAATTATTATTTTAATTTCGAATTGTCACCCTGAGCGGAGTCGAAGGGTTGCGAAAGATGTTGCTAAGCTAATTAATTAGCAAAATTTTATGTTTAGCAATCCAAATTTGATATACATTTACTGCGTGAAACACGTTGAAAAACATATAAGTAAATTGCTGGTTTCGATTACTATTTTGTTGGTTTTCGGGAATGTGGCTTTTGCTGGAGAAATAGTGGTTAAACACAAAGCCACCGAAGTTTCAGCTGTGCAGCACAATGACCACGGCAATCCTTTTGTTTTTAATGAGCTTACCATTGGCGAGGCTTCGCAGACCGTTTCACAGAATGAGTATTTGGGCCTTGGGTTGTTTGGAATTTTTTATTCCAATCAGGATTTTTCGTTTGCCCGCGTTTCTTCTTTATATAATTCTTCTTATTCGTTAAAAGACAAACGGGAGCTTATCTTCCGGCATTTGTTTCCTTCCCATTTTTTTTGGTGATTTTTTTATGATTTTTTAACGGTGTTTGAATTGATTTTCAAACCCTTATTTATTCAAAATTATTCATCTTAAAAATTTATTCATTATGGAATTTAGTTCAACTCTTGTGGGAATTATTATCGCGTTATTAATATTGGTACCAGTAGCTTTTTTAATTATGAGCACTTCTGGCAAAGACAACAAAGTGAAGAAATCTGTTACGCAGCTTTCGCAAACCAATGGAATAAACTTGAAAAACATTGAAGTTATCGGCAATTGTGTAATTGGTTTTGATGTCGTTTCAAAAAAATTGGTCTATACTTCAAAAAGGAATCCTTCGGCAGATTTTAGAATCATAAATATTGAAGATGTGAAGGACTGTCGAGCAAAAAGCATCAAACAAACTAACAAAACTCTGGACTGGGTTGGACTGGAATTGGTTGAAAAAACCAGCAGATTGGAAATACCTTTTTATAACGAGCATGATGAAAACGAACTTTCACAGGATCCGTTTGTCTGTCTCCAAGACGCAAAACGATGGGAAAGTACATTGAGACCACTTTTAAAGGCTTCATAAAAAATTGTTTTGAAAAACCGCCCAATGTGGCGGTTTTTTTTATGTAATTAACAAAGTGTTTCGACTAAAACAGTTTGTAAATCTTTATTTTAGAGGAAATTTATTTTACCCACTATGACCTTACTGATAGTTTATGCGGTTCTTTCCATTTTCTTTTCGTTTTTATGCTCCATTTTGGAAGCCGCGCTACTGAGTTTTACGCCCACTTATTTACGGGTAAAAACCCAAGAAGGAAAGGCGTATGCCAAGACCTTGACGAATTTTAAAAAAGACATAGACAAGCCGTTGATAGCGATATTGACGTTAAACACTATTGCTCATACTGTTGGTGCGATTCTGGTTGGGGTTGAGGCGGAGAAGCTACCCTATAAAGTAGAGTTTTTTGGGTTGAACATCGTCGGGATTGCTTCCGCGATTATGACGATGCTTATTTTAGTGGTTTCGGAAATAATACCGAAAACCATAGGCGCTACCTACTGGAAAAAACTGGGGCCGTTTACGGCAACCTTTTTGAACTTTATTATTTTTCCCTTAAAATACACTGGAATTTTGTGGCTTTTGATGTTGATTACCCGTATGGTTGGCAAATCTGCCCATGTAAGCACTATGAGCCGTGAAGAATTTATGGCCATAACCGATGCCGCCGAGGAAGAAGGTGTTTTTGAGGAAAGTGAAACTACGGTAATCAAAAACCTTTTGGTTTTTAAAAGTGTGCAAGCCAAAGATGTAATGACGCCTTTTACGGTAGTGACATTGGAAGACGAAACGATGAGTTTGGAAAATTTTCACCAAAGCCATAAAAGTTTGCGATTTTCGCGGATTCCGGTTTATAAAAACAAGACGCACAATATTACTGGCTTTGTACTTCGAGATGATATTTTAGAGGAAATTGTGGAAGACAGGGGCGATAAACTGTTAAGCGATCTGAAGCGGGAGATTTTTGTGATTTCCGCTGAAAAACCGATTCCGGAACTCTTTGAAACTTTTATAAAACAGCGGGTACATATTGCTTCTGTGGTGGATGATTTTGGGAATACCATTGGCGTGGTAACTATGGAAGATATTATTGAAACTCTTTTGGGCCTTGAAATTATGGACGAAAGCGATAGCATTGAGGATATGCAATTGCAAGCACGAAAGAACTGGGAAAAACGAGCCAAACGAATGGGAATACATTTAAATAACGATATTGAAATTGAACGGGAAGGGGAATAGCTCAATGTATCACGATTATGAAGATACCCCGATGGAAACGCTAATGTTTCAGTTTCAAGAAGCTTTTTGAACTTAAGGGACGTGCTATACTACGCAGCACTCATTAAATGGATGTTTTTCAAAATTGTATTGAGAAATTGGGAAACCACATACGGTTTTACAATAATGTCATTCATTCCTGAATCAAAAATGGCATTGCGAATCTCATCAATTTCGACAGCCGTAAAGGCTATGATGGGTGTGGTGGTATTAAAGGTTCTGATAGATTTTGTTGCCTCTATACCATCAATATTGGGCATATGTACATCCATCAAAATCAGGTCGTATTTGTATTTTTGGGTTTGTGCAATCGCTTCGGCACCATCATCCGCAAAACTGCATTTAAAGTTCCTTCTCTCCAGTATTTTTTGCGTTACTTTTTGATTTATTTTGTTATCGTCTACAATTAATATGTGCATATTTTTAAAAGGAATATTTGCATAATCAGGCTCGGGAAGGCTTTCACTGTTGTCTGAATCTTTTTGAAGATCCAATTCAAAATAAAACAAGGATCCTTGACCAGTGTCACTCAAAAGTTTTATTTCACTATTGAAAAGGGCCAATAGTTTTTTAACTATGGTGAGGCCAAGTCCTGTGCCTTGGTAGTTGTGGTTACGGTTTTCAACCTGTGAAAATTCTTCAAAAATGGATTCTTGTTTTTCTTTGGGGATTCCAATGCCATTGTCAATAATTGAAAATTTGATTCGCAAATGGTCGTTCTTCAGTTTTTCCAATAATTCTATTTTGATACGAATAGTGCCGTTCTGGTTAAATTTTATAGCATTTCCAATTAAATTCATCATTATTTGAGAAAGCTTCACAGAGTCTCCAAGTAATTTCACTGGAATGGCTTCATCAATTTCCAATTTTAATTTATTGTTGTTCTGTTCTAAATTCACTGCGAATGTTTTTTGTATGTTTTCTAAAAGCTTCCTAAGATTAAAAGAAACATTTTCAAGTGAGATGCTTGAAGTTTCAGACTTGTTGAGCGTCAATACATCATTAATAAGTGATAACAGATAATCTGCAGAAAATTTAAGGCATTTCAAGTCGTCTTGATGTGATTTTAATTTTTCGTCTTCCAATAAAATAGAGGAAAGACCAATAACCCCATATAAGGGTGTCCTTAATTCATGGCTAATGGTTGAAAAAAACTGTGTTTTGAGTTTTGAAAGTTGTTGCGCCTCTTCATTGGCTTTCAAGAGTGCTGCGTTTTTTTCGGTAAGTGATTGTATGTATTTTTTTTTCGATTTGTAGAAAAGATAAAATAAAACCAGCGCTATAACCAGCAGGATACTTGACGCAATTAAAAACAGGGTAAGCAAGGATGATTTTTTGTCCAATTCCTGCGCATAAAATACAGTTGTTGCATTTTCCAATGCGGGTTGCTTTTTTTCATCATAAAAAGTTTCCGTACTATTGAGGTTATCAGCAGCAATAGCGCCTTGAAAACACACCGAAAAAAAACAAAGGAGACTTAGGAGATAGAGAAAAAAAATATTTTTTCGGACAATCATAAGAAAATTAGGTTTACCAAATTTACTATTAAAATTTGAAACTCAAAAAATTATCTTTCCTGCCTTGAGATGATAAATTTTTAACAAATTCTGTACCTTAGTGCAGGTGCAAAAATATTATTTAAAAACTGAAATAGGTTCGCTGGAAATAAGGGGAGACCACGATGGGCTCAGGTCTGTCTTGTTTGTAAATACGGCTTATGAAAAAGATAAAAACGAAATTCCTGATACGTTGAAAGATGCGGTAACCCAACTTACCGATTATTTTAATGGCAAAAGAACCCGTTTTACCCTAAAACTTTCCCCGAAAGGAACTGATTTTCAGAAGCGTGTTTGGAAGCAATTGCAGGAAATACCGTTTGGAAAAACGACTAACTATCAACAAATGGCGAACAAACTTGGTGATCCAAAAGTAATCCGTGCAGCGGCTTCTGCCAATGGAAAAAACCCAATCTCCATCATTATTCCGTGCCACAGGGTTATTGGCTCTGATGGCTCTCTCACTGGCTATGCAGGCGGATTGCATCGTAAAAAATGGTTGCTGGAACACGAGAGTCCTTCGCCACAGCAATCTTTATTTTAGATGAAAAAGATTAAGAAATTCTTCAAATGGATTTTTATTTTGCTGGTTGTTTTGGTAATCGGGCTTTACGCTACTGGTTACGGCTATATTTTGAAAGGGGTTTGGGTGGTTTATCTTCACGGGCACACCACTGCTTATATTGACGATTTTAAATTTTTTGAAACTGAAGAAATTCCTGCCAGTACCAACCCGCAACCTTGGCCTATTCATAACGATTACAACACCGTTGAAGCAACCCAAGCGCTTTCTGAAATGAACGATACGTTGGGGACGGTTGCTTTTTTGATAATCAAAAACGATAGCATTTGGTATGAAAAATATTTTGACGGCTTCGGAAAAAACTCACAGACCAATTCGTTTTCAATGGCGAAAAGTATTACCTCGGCTTTGCTGGGAAAGGCAATTGATGATGGATTTATAAAGAGTTTGGAGCAGTCGGTTGGAGATTTCTACCCGCAATATGCGGGATCTGGTTTGACGGTAGGCGATCTTTCTTCGATGGCTTCGGGTTTGAATTGGGATGAGTCTTATTTTAATCCATTTGGGATGACGGCGCGGGCATATTACGATGCTGATTTGGCTGAAATTATTTTGAACCTAAAAGTAGTTGATACGCCAGGCGTGCACTATAAATATTTAAGTGGAAATACGGAACTTTTGGCAATGGTGATTCAAAAGGCTACGAAGTGGCAGTTAGCTGATTATTTATACGAAAGCTTTTGGCAACCGATGGGTGCTGAAAACCCTGCTATTTGGCAGGTGGATGATAAAGATAACAGATTGGTGAAAGCGTATTGTTGTATTGGTAGCAACGCACGGGATTTTGCCCGTTTCGGGAAACTTTACAAGGATTTTGGAAAATGGAACGGCCAACAAATTTTGGATTC
>JBBQUI010000163.1:0-5920 GCA_038212575.1 Flavobacteriales bacterium | reverse complement strand
GTCTTTACCCATTCTACTCTCAGCTTTATTTCCACTGTTGATACTGTTAGAGTCATTAATATCTGCCAAAGCCTCTGTCAAATCCTGTACAATTTTATCATACACAGCCCCAACAGTTTCTCTTGCAGGTTCAATAAGTGGGTCTGGATCAGTTACGTATGCAACTCCCAAACTTCCATTAGCATCACCAGACTGGGTCGGTATTTTACCAAAGAAGGTTACTAAGTCAAAATGTGCCAATGCTCTCAAGGCTTTTGCCTCAGCAACTATGTTTGCTTTATTTTCACCTTCATAGGTTTCGCTTTTAGATAAAAGTAAATTCGCACGGCTTATCAATTGGTAAGCACGTTCATACAATCCTCCCATTGGTTCGTCAGAAGCACCATATTGCCAATTGTGTAGTGCTCTTCTTGAACCACGTCCACGTTGTGCAAAGGTAACGTTATCTGAAAGGACATCGGGTGCATCAAGCATTCCTCCGCCATCGCTTCCCCCGTAAAGTGGTCCGAAAGCTAGAGTTCTATAAACTCCACGGATGGCATTCTCATAATCAGCAGCCGTTACATAGGCATTTTCAGTACCAAATTCATCAAAGGGTACTTGATCCAGTTCTTTATCACAAGAGGTAAATGCCCCTATAATTAGTGCTAAAACTGTTATTTTATAAAATATATTTTTCATTTTACTTTTTTTTTAGAATTAGAAACTAACATCCAAACCTACTTGGAATGACTTAGTGTTTGGATAGCTATATAAAGTAGCTTCACCAGGAGCTACTGAATTTACAAAAGAAATGGTTTCACCAGATGAAAGACCTACTTCTGGATCTCCCCAGAATTTTGTGAAGGTTAAAAGGTTTTGTCCTTGTGCATAAATTCTTAAAGAGCTTATTGGAGTTTTTTCCAAATACCTGTTTGGGAAACTATAAGACAATGTTACGTTACGCATACGAATATAGTCACCTTTTTCAAGCCATCTGTCAGAGTTTCCTGTAGCAGTTGCATCATCAGTGGCGTATATCGGACTTGGCAATACACCGGTATCTCCAGGTTGTTGCCAGTAATTGAATGCACCTACTGCTTGATTGTCAGATATTGCCAATCCATCAGATTCACGATCACTTCTCATAAAGTTATTGATCCAGTTTCCAGCTTTGAAAACAAAATCTGTACGAAGACCGAAACCTTTATATGTTATGTTTGAGAAGAATCCACCTTCTTTATCTGCAATGGTAGATTTCCCTTGGAATACACGGTTGTCATTTTCATCTGTAGGCAATTTGTCGGCTGTATAAACATTGCCATCAGCACCATAGAATAAAGATCTACCCGTAGCAGGATCTACTCCAGCATAACGAATTAAGAAATGCTCATTAATTTTACGTCCTTCACTATATCTAATGAAAAAAGTATTTGCAGAAGGGGAAACGTCTTCACCATCTGGCAATGCTACAATTTCTGTATCTAGGAAAATAATATTGCCACCCAATGTCCAAGTGAAATCTGTTGAGCGAAATATATCTGCTCTCAATGAAATTTCAAGACCTTTATTTTGAATTTCACCAAGGTTACCAGCAATACCTCTTTCACCATCAATAGAAATTATGCCAGCTTCCCAAGCAGTTGGAATGATAAAAAGCAAATCTGATGTATTTCTTATGAAATAATCTGAAACCAAGCTAACACGTTTATTGAACATGTTTAGCTCCAAACCAACGTTATAGGTTTCAGTCGTTTCCCATTGTATTTCTGGGTTTGCTACACGGGCAGGAATAGTTGCAGAACCACCTGGGTATGAATCAAATCCAACAGTACCTTGAGATGCATAAGTTGGAATACCATCTCTATTACCAACAGTACCGTATGCAGCTCTAATTTTTAAGTCATTTATAGCGTCAACAGAAAAGAAATCTTCTTTTGCAACGTTCCAACCAAGACTTCCACTATAGAAATTTCCATATTGTACATCTTTACCGAAGTTTGATGAACCATCACGACGGAAAGATGCAGATAAAAGATATTTTTCTTTATAGTCATAATCAGCAAAAACACCATAAGAAACTAGAGTTAATCTTTCTCTATTTGTAAATCCGTCAGTAAGTATTGCGGCGTTTTCCTGAGTAGTCAATAATGCAGATGGGAAACCTATACTTCTAACAAAGGCACGGTTAAACTCCCTCATGTTATATTCATAAAGACCCAACACATTTAAGTTGTGGTTGTTCTTGTTAAGATTATAAACTAATCGATTACTTACTGTAAAGTCCAATCTGTGTTGTTGATCGTCAAATTTATTTCCTGGATTGTCAGGATCTCCAATAAGTCCTTGAAGAATACCTCCTGGTTTAGAATAGCTTTCTCTTCTAATAGCTCCCCAGTTAACAGCGACGTTAAAACCATAGCTCCAGTTTTTGCTGAATGTGATTACGGCATCAACATTACCAAGTGTTTGGTTTTCAATATCATCAGAAGGTTCTGACAATAAAGCTCCACGAATAGGAAAACCGGTATGTGTAGGGTTATAGATAGGATTACCATTACTATCAACTTGCACAGTTCCATCTTCATTAAGTAAGAATTCTGTTTCATACCCGTTATAGTCAAGAAGACCGCGGAAAGGGTTTTGAGTGTTGTTTCTATCTCTAGGCTCATCGCTCATAGATCTTGAATAACCAACATTAACACCAACAGAAAGCCATTCTTTAGCATCGAAATTCACATTTAAACGTGTTCCTAATCTTTCGAAACCATCAATATTATCAATTATACCAGTATTTCTGTCGTTAGACACAGAAAAGTAATAATCTACTTTTTCAGCACCACCAGAGATAGCTAAACTGTTGTTTTGAATAATACCTTCTTTTAAAATAAGTTCACTCCAGTCCACTTCTCTGTCTAAAAGTAGTTGACGTTCTGGAGAACCGGGCTCAGTAGTTACTCCAGGTAAGCCTGCAGCACCAGTTACACCCAATGCATAAAGCTCTGCCTCGTATTGCATTTTTTGAGACGCATTCATCATAGTGTAGTTTGGATCTATCCTTGAGGTAACCCCATATCTAGAACTAAAACGTATAACAGCATCTTTATTTCTGTTACCATTTTTTGTAGTAATTACAACTACACCGTTAGCTCCACGAGACCCATAACGAGCTGTGGTAGCGGCATCTTTTAAAATTGTAATGTTTTCAATGTCTTCATTGGGAATGTTTGAAAGATCCTGCTCTCTAATTGGAGCACCATCCACAATATATAGTGGCGAGGAGGCTCCTGCAGTTAACGATCCAGTTCCACGAATACGAACAAAAGCTCCTTGACCTGGCTTACCGTTGGCCGCAGTTACCTGCACACCAGCCGCCTTACCTTGCAGCATATTGTCTATACTGGTGGTTGGTGCCATTTGGGAAAGCTCTGCAGCAGAAATTGAAACAACTGCCGATGTCTGTACCGTTTGATTTCTTGTAGAATACCCAGTAACAACAACTTCTTCCAGTGCAGCAGCATCTGGTTGTAAAGTAATGTCAATGTTATTTTGAGATCCTACTTTTACTTCCTTGGCGCTGAAACCTACATAACTAAAAGTAAGTGTCTGTCCCACATTTGCAGAGATGGAATAATTTCCATCAAAATCTGTCTGTGTTCCAGAACTTGTTCCTTTAATAATAACGTTTGCACCAGGCAATGGCAGACCTGTATCGTCCGTCACCGTACCTGTAATAGTTTTTTGCTGTGCGAAGGTAAGTTGCACAACCAACGCTAATAATAGCGTTAAAATTCCACTAAACTTTGTTCTCATTTTTATAGATTATTTGAATTAGCCAACGGCAAAAATCACAATAAAAAGTTAATTACACAAGTATTTGATCCCAAAATTTAAGTTTTATTTAGCGATGAGGATTGTTTTGAGCGATACGCGTTAAAATTTGGAAGAAACACTGATGTGTATTTTGGTGTTTGAAATGCTGAAAGGTTGATTTTCAGAATTCCCGTTCGCTATATTAAAACGAAATAATCCTGCCTTTGTTTTCAGTCCAAGGCCTAGACCAAAGCTATATAGTTTTTGTTTCAAGGAAATGGTCTGGTTTTCAAAATACCCTACATCTATTATGCTGTGGAGGTATACCCCATCATTAAATTGGTATCTGTATTCGGTATTTATTACAGAAAAAAGTGATGCGTCTATACTATTCTCATTAAAACCGCGAATGCTATTTATTCCTCCAAACCTGAATAATTCATTAACAAGATAGGTGTCGCTGAAAAGAACGCTAGTTGTGTTTTGGACAAAAATGGAGTTTTTGTAATTGAGGTTAAAAATGTTATTGATCTTAGTTTCTACAAATAATTGGTCTTCGGCGTTGCTTTCCTTTTCACGGGAACCAATGCCTGTGTCTAATAATAATTCAGTTTTTATGGGGAAAAGTGTTCTGTTCTGTAATTTTATATAGGTAGCCCCGAAAATAAAAAATTTTGATTTGAAATCCTCTATGGGTGTCCCCGCGACTACTTCGTCAAGTAAATTGCTGGAATCATATCCTTTATAGCCGATATATGTTGTTGACTTTGGATTAATCTGATACCTGGCGCGGATCTCTTGGGCTGTGGTTATAAAAGTACTGTCGCGCTTAAAAATTTTCAATTCGCCACTTACTCCGAATGGAGTCTTTAATAAATAGGGCAATGTTATTTTGGCTCTAAAGTTTACCTGCTCCTGTCCGTCTGCTTTATAATTTATTAAAAATTGCTCCCCGTAATTTAGGTTGTTGTTCAGTTCCAAATTGAGATATCCGTTTAGCTCAAGTTTTTGTGTTTCTTCATTGGTTGCAAAACCCAATATTCCGTCAAAAAAGTTGTTGTTTTGTTTTTCAAAATAAAAATAAACGGTGGTTGAGTCTTTTCTGAAAAGTGCCTCTGGGGGTTTAATTGAATTAACAAACCCCAAACTGTTCAGGTTTTCGTTTTGTTCCACCAATTTTTTTTGATTGAAAACCTTTCCCTTTTTAACTCCTGCGTAATATTTCAAAAAGGATCGGGGAAACTTATCATATCCTTTTATGGCAATAGAGTCTATAGTACGTATGTTTCCATTCTCAACAAAAAGTGTTGCGCTTAAGCCGTTTGCTTCGTCTTTTTCAAGTTCCGTCAGTTTTAATCGGGCGAAGGCATTTCCTTTTTGGTTGCGGAGCGTGGTGAGCTTTCTTAGTGAAATGGGAATTGTTTCAAAAGGGAGAATAAAATATTCGTCCGTAATTTCTGAAGAAACCCTTTGCAGTTCCTTTTTACCGAAATCTACTTCGGAATAAAAAACCTTTATTTCGCTGTATTTTTTTCCGAGGAAGAAGTCTGCAACATAGCTGCTGTCATTTTCTTTTTGAAGCTGAAGCAGTTCGCTTTCAATAAAACCCATGCGCTGCAGTTTTAAATGTAATGTATCGGTCTCTTTTTTAAGGGTGGCGAAATCACCAAAAATTGTTTGCATTCGCAGGGAATCTTTCACTCCTTGTGAAATAGGTTTTTCAGCCTTTATGGAAAGCATTAGTTCCTGCGCGTGTATTCCGAAGAAAAAACAGGTATATATATTAAGGTAAAAAGAAATGTATAGGATTTTTTTCAAAAAGGGCGATAATTAGCTATGTAAAACTAACGCTTCAACTTGCCATTTCATATTTAAAGTGAAAAAATAATGAAAGTACGTTGAAAATTAATTCAGTATGGTTTGATTAGTGAAAAAATATTTCTACATTTGCATCCCCTAAAAATAGGGGTGTTTTATTTTTAAACAGTAATAATACATATTTTATATGCCAACAATTTCACAATTAGTACGTAAAGGAAGGACCAAAATAACCAAGAAGAGTAAATCGGTTGCTTTGGATTCGTGCCCACAACGTCGTGGTGTTTGTACGCGTGTATATACTACTACA
>JBBQUI010000162.1:0-5943 GCA_038212575.1 Flavobacteriales bacterium | reverse complement strand
AATTCCGATGAAAAATACCAAACCCTTTTGGGTGTAACCGGTTCTGGAAAAACATTCACGGTGGCCAATGTAGTGGAGCAAGTTCAAAAGCCTACGCTTGTCTTGGCCCACAACAAGACCCTTGCTGCCCAACTTTATACAGAGTTCAAAAACCTCTTCCCCGAAAACGCTGTGGAGTATTTTGTTTCGTATTACGATTATTACCAGCCCGAAGCATTCATTCCCAGCAGCGGAACTTATATTGAAAAAGATCTTTCCATAAACGAAGAGATTGAAAAAATGCGCCTCAGCACAACTTCATCTTTGCTTTCGGGCAGGAGGGATGTGCTTGTGGTTTCTTCTGTTTCCTGTTTGTACGGTATCGGAAACCCTGCGGAATTTCAGAAAAATGTAATCAGTTTAGAAAAAGGGCAGACCATTTCTCGCACCAAATTGTTGCATCGTTTGGTTCAAAGCCTCTATTCCCGTACCGAAGCGGAATTCAACCACGGACGTTTCCGCATAAAAGGAGATACGGTTGATGTTTTTCCCGGCTATGCCGATGATGCTTTTAGAATTCACTTCTTCGGCGATGAAATTGAAGAGATCGAAGTTTTTGATCCGCTAAACAATAATATAAAAGCGAAGTACGACCGGCTAAATATCTATCCTGCAAATATGTTCGTGACCTCGCCCGAAATTTTACAGGGCGCCATTCGTTCAATACAGGATGATTTGGTTTTACAGATTGAATATTTCAAAGAAATAGGCAAACATTTGGAAGCAAAACGATTGGAAGAACGAACCAATTTTGATCTTGAAATGATTCGTGAACTTGGCTATTGCAGCGGTATCGAAAACTATTCGCGTTACTTGGATCAACGTTTGCCTGGCACTCGTCCGTTCTGTTTGTTGGATTTCTTTCCGAAGGATTATTTAATGGTGGTGGACGAAAGCCACGTTTCCATTCCGCAAGTTGGCGCTATGTACGGCGGCGATCGTTCCCGAAAGGAAAATTTGGTGGATTACGGTTTTAGATTGCCAGCCGCAATGGATAACCGTCCGCTGAAGTTTGAGGAATTTGAAGCAATGCAAAACCAAGTAATTTACGTAAGCGCAACACCAGCAGATTACGAATTGGAAAAAAGCGGTGGCGTTTATGTGGAACAAATTATCCGTCCCACAGGCTTGCTCGATCCACCGATTGAAGTGCGCCCAAGTTTAAACCAAATTGACGATTTGCTGGAAGAAATCCATCTTCGGATAGAAAAAGACGAACGTATTTTGGTAACGACGCTTACCAAAAGAATGGCAGAAGAACTTACCAAATATTTAACACGGGTACAGATTCGTACGCGTTATATTCACAGTGATGTTGATACTTTGGAACGTGTGGAAATTATGCAGGATTTACGTCTCGGTATTTTTGATGTTTTGGTAGGAGTGAATTTATTGCGTGAAGGTTTGGATTTACCCGAGGTTTCTTTGGTAGCAATTTTGGACGCCGATAAGGAAGGTTTTTTAAGAAGCAATCGTTCGCTAACACAAACCGTTGGCCGCGCCGCGCGAAACCTTAATGGAAAAGCAATTATGTATGCTGATAAAATAACAAAGAGTATGCAGCTGACTATTGATAATACCATTTATAAAAGGGAAAAGCAGATTGCCTATAATGAAGAGCACGGCATTACCCCAACTGCCATTAAAAAATCTTTTGAAAACTCATTGACAAAATCCAAGCAGGCCGCATACACTTTTGAAAATGCAGAATCACTTGCCGCAGAATCAGAAGTGGAATATTTGACCAAAGCACAGATAGAAAAGAAAATCCGCGACACCCGCAAAGCGATGGAAAAAGCCGCAAAGGATCTAGACTTTATGATGGCTGCCAGGCTTCGCGATAAAATAAAGACATTTCAAAAACAATTGGAAGAAGTTTAATTTTAGAGCCAAGAGCCAAGAGCCAAGAGCCAAGAGCCAAGAGCCAGAGCCAAGAGCCAAGAGCCAAGAGCCAAGAAACAACTGACAACCGATAAACGACAACTAATAAACTTTACAATGCTTTTAACGTCCCTCATAAAACCTATTTTGTACTTTACCCTTTCTATGACCCCGACGCAAAGCATCAATTTAGAAAACAAAATAATTCCCGAAAGCATCAAAAAAGAGGTAATTGAGGCTCTTTCCTTTTATCCAGAATTATACGATACTGCGATTGAATTCAAATTCAAGGATAATATTAAGAAATCCACAATGCAGGCCCAACCTAGATTTGCCAGTTTTTTTAAGGCGAAGGAGAACCGTGAATATGTAATTTTGATAAGCCGAAAAATCCAGATAGAGGGAGAGGAATTCACTATGAGCGATATTCCTTCCGATGTAAAAATTGGTTGGATTGGCCACGAACTTGGGCATGTAATGGATTACCGAGAACGGACCAACATGGGTATGCTTATTTTTGGATTGAAATATTTGTTTTCCCCAGTGCACTTTAAAGAGGTGGAGCGCGCTGCAGATACGTATGCCGTTGCCCATGGAATGGGAGATTATATTCTGAAAACGAAAAACTTCATTCTTGAAAATGCCCATCTTTCAGAAAAGTATAAAAACCGAATCCGTAGATTATACATTTCCCCCGAAGAGGTTATGGAACTAATCAATAAGAATAAAGTAGAGGAAGAGCCCGAAATTCTAGAAATGAGGGATTAATTATCCAAAAGATTTTTGTGATTTCACAAAGGTTTCCCACACTGCAAATTTTTCTTCATCCATCACTTTTTCCATCTTTACCTGTCCACCCTTCTTTTTGTTTTTGGCGCTCCATTCATGGAAAATATTAGGATTAATGGTAGTTACTTTCACTCCTTTCAAGGCTTTTGAACGGGCAACTTCGTAGTTTTTATTCGCTTCTTTTAAAGAATTATCCAGAGCATTTGCTATTTCTTCTGAATTTATTTTCGTTTCCGTCCCCAAATACCAATGATGGTAAAATTCATCATCAATCTTTACCGCAGCCAGCGTAAATTCGGGAATTTTAATATCGAATTTCTCTTCCATTTCGCGTAAAGCCACTTCCATTTTGTTCACCGAAAGCTGCGACCCTACTACGTTCAAAAAGAATTTGGTACGCCCCGTGATTTTAATCTCCGCTTTTTCCACGTCGGTAAAAGCTATGGTATCGCCAATCAAATACCGCCAAGCGCCCGAAACGGTACTGATTATCAAAACATAGTCTACGTCCGGTTCAACTTCGGCAAGAGTTAGCGCAGGAACATCCCGTAAAAGGGAGCCATCATCGTTTATATATTTGGGTTTGAAGGGAACAAATTCAAAATAAATTCCACTGTCTGTAACCAATTTCATCGCAATGGTATCGGGTCTATTTTGGAATGCCAAAAATCCTTCCGAAGCCAAATACGTGTCAATAACGATAATAGGATGGGCAAGTAACTGTTTAAAACTTTTCTCATAAGGCTGAAAGGCTACGCCTCCCGAAGTATAAACTTGTAGATTGGGCCAGATTTCGTGAATGTTTTTAGCGTCGTGATATTCCATTACTTTTTTCAGCATCAATTCCATCCATGATGGAATTCCGCTCAGGGCGCCAATATCCCATTCGCGGGCACGTTTGGCTATAGTTTCTACTTTTTCGTCCCAATCTTCCATCTGTGCTATTTCTTCGCCAGGTTTGTAAAACCCACGAAACCAAAAGGGAATATTGCTGGCGCTGATTCCACTGATTTCACCCTCCAAGAATTGATCATGTTTCTCAAGATTTGTGCTACTGCCCAGCATCATTATTTCCTTTTCGTAAAAATCGGATGGAATATCAAAATTTTTCAGCGCACCAATCTGTTTAATTCCTGTGGTCCTGATTGCTTCAATCATTTCGTCTGTTACAGGAATTCTTTTTGAAGATTTTCCCGTAGTGCCGCTGCTTCGCGCAAAGTAACTTGGTTTGCCCGGCCAACTTATATCTACCAAACCTTCATGTGTTTTGCTCCACCATTCCGTTTCCATTTCGTGGTAATCGAAATAGGGAACATTTTCTGAAAATGCTTTTTGTATGTCCTCAGCTTCCAAGATTTTTGAGAAGCCATAGTATTTTCCGAAAGCTGTATCACTCGCTTTTTCAAGCAGATTTTTTAAAACTTCCCGCTGTGATTCCACAGGAGATTTTTCTGAAACAATAACGCCTCGAAGGTCAATCGCTTTTTTTATTATGGAACCAAGTATGGCCATTTTATCAATTTTTGTTGAAACTACAATTTTTGTATTGTCCGAAGTGATTGTTTAAATCAATTTTAACCTTTTTCTTTTAAGCTTCGGAAATGGTATCTTTACAAAAAAAATAATGCACCATCCAGATTCAGTTCGTCTTAACAAAGCCATCAGCGATAGTGGTTATTGCTCACGTCGCGAGGCCGATACTTTAATTGAAAAAGGCCGAGTTACCGTAAACGGTGAAAAAAGTGGGCTTGGGGACAGGGTAATGCCCAACGATGAGGTGCGTGTGGACGGAAAACTGATTTCTGAAAACGATACCGAAGTTTTCATAATGCTAAACAAACCTGTTGGAATTACCTGCACAACCGATACCCGTTTTGATGACAATGTGGTTGATTTTGTAAACCATCCCGAGCGAATTTTCCCCGTGGGAAGATTGGACAAACCAAGTGAAGGTTTACTTTTATTGACGAATGAAGGTGATATTGTAAACAAAATTCTTCGCGCAGGCAACAAGCACGAAAAGGAATATATAGTGAAAGTTGATAGACATGTAACGGACGAATTTGTAAAACGGATGGGCTCCGGAATCCCAATTTTGGAAACTGTAACCAAACGTTGCAAAGTAGAACAAATCAGCAGATTTGAGTTTCGGATAATTTTAGTTCAGGGTTTAAACAGGCAAATCCGCAGAATGTGTGAATATTTAGGTTATGAAGTAGTTGCTTTACAGCGAATCCGGATTATGAACTTGGAATTGGGAAATTTGCCTGTTGGCCAGTGGCGTGATCTTAGCGCGGAGGAGTTAAAAGCCCTTAAAGAATCTGTGAAGGATAGTGATGGACAACCAATGATTTATCAAAAAGATAATCGACAAAAATTAGAGGAAACAAAAAAACCCGAAGTAAAAAGAAGAGAGGAACGAAATTTAAAAAGAGAACAAAAAAGTACTGGAGGAAGAAGGAGAAGAGGGCCAAATTAGCGCTATAAAAAAACCGCGCACCGATTGAGTAGCACGCGGTCATTTTCAACTAACTAACCAAATTAAATTTCAATTATGAAATCTCAACCATTCTCTTTAAAGCTTTCTTTTCTTCCACTTGGGAAGTGTAATTTGCGTTAATATCTTCAATTTTTATATTCTTCGGAAGTTTAAAATTCTTGTAGCTAAACTCTCTATTTCTGTACTGGGAAACGCCGCTTTCCATTTTTTCATCTTCCATTTTTTTTGAGGCAACTTTCAGTGTATCTTACTCAACCTCAATGGTGCAATATTTATTTGGCAATCTTGGCGCAGCAAATTCGACTACAAAATTCGGGAAAATTTCAATAAGATTTACTGTAGGAATGCTAAATGTTTCATAATTGTTATTAAAGGCACCTAACTTATTGTAGAAAAGAAATTATCTAAAAGTGCTGTTAAACAAATACTGTTTTTATTAATTGTTTTTATGTTGATTTATTGTTTTAATTTTTACTAATTTCATTCATCAGTATTCAATAATAATTCCATTTTTACAAACAAGACATTTTGACCGTTTTTGATTAGATTCTCATGTCTTTTTGTCTTATAAATAGATACAATGAAACATTTTTTTATACGTATTGCTACTTTTTTTAGAACTGTACAAAGTAAAATTGCCTTTTATCCAACCCTTATAGCAATTGCTGGTTTCTTCCTCGCTTTGGGAATGATAATTCTGGAGCAATATGGGGTTTCCAGAAAAATAATAGATA
>JBBQUI010000161.1:0-5946 GCA_038212575.1 Flavobacteriales bacterium | reverse complement strand
GTTTTGGATGAAGCCGATAGAATGCTCGATATGGGTTTTCTTCGCGATATTAAAAAGATATTGGCTTTGCTTCCTTCCAAAAGACAGAATCTGCTTTTCTCGGCAACCTTTTCAAAAGAAATAAAAAAACTGGCAGGTGACTTTCTTCACCATCCAGTTTTGGTGGAAGCTACACCTCAGAATACAACCGTTGAAAAAATTGAACAAACCGTTTACCGTGTCGATAAAGCTCAAAAAACAGATCTAATCATAAAACTTATTTCCGAAGGAAATTGGCAACAGGTTTTAGTTTTTACAAGAACCAAGCACGGAGCCAACCGTTTAAGTGAAAAGCTGGAAAAAGCGAAAATCACTTCTGCAGCAATCCACGGAAACAAAAGTCAGGGCGCGCGAACAAGAGCTCTTTCCGGATTTAAAGAAGGAAAAGTACGTGTTTTGGTTGCGACTGATATTGCAGCCCGCGGACTAGACATTCCATTATTGCCGCATGTTATCAATTTTGAATTGCCAAACATTTCCGAAGATTACGTTCACCGAATTGGAAGAACAGGTAGGGCAGGAGCCAGTGGCGAAGCGCTTTCATTGGTAAGTCTTGATGAGGTTGGTTTTTTAAAAGATATTGAAAAATTGATTGGCGAACGCCTTCAGCCCAAAACTCTTCCAGATTTTCAACTAACTGAAACTATGGCCGATGTAAAAGCTGCTGAGGAAGAAAAGAAAAAGGAAAAAGCACAGCGCCATAGCCGTGGGCGGAATGCGGGGACTAAAGTGAATAACCACTCTAAGAGTAATAATAACAGAGGTAGGGGCAGACGGTAATTGTTTAAGCCTATTCCTGTTTTGGTCGGTGACACGGTCGGGACGCCAGCGCCAGCAGAGGGGGGTAAACCCCGATTGGAAAAACGAAAGGTTTCAAAAATGGCGTCAATATTGCCACTTCTGAAACCTTTTTTTTGAATTACGGCCGAAGTTACTCTTCCAATGCGGCCATTTTTTTGCCCACATGCTTCATAACCTCGGTATATTCTTTGGTGGGGCTGAATTCCAAAAATTTAATATCTTCCTTCACGATTGCCGTATGTCCTGCTGGCCAGTAAAAGACCTCTCCTGCTCCTACCACTTCTTCTTTCCCGTCATCATATATCAGCTGAATTTTTCCTTCAAATAAATAGCCCCAGTGCGCACTATGGCAACTGTCATTGTCCAATCCTTTTAATAAAGGTGTAAAATCTGTTCCCTTTGGCAATTCGTTGAATCCTAAAGTGATGCCACCGCAATTTGGAATTGCGCGTATAATAGTGTTGGGGGCTTGCATAATTACAGGAATGTCTTCTTTCTTGATTTTCATAATATTGGTTTTAAAAGGTGAATTTATTTAGGTATTATATTTTGGTTGATCCTGAATAAATTATCCGGATCGTATTGTTTTTTTATTTCAACCAAACGCTTATAGTTGTGTTTATAACTGGCTTGCACCCGTTCTTGCCCTTCTTCCATCATAAAATTGGAATAGGCTCCTCCCGAAGAATAAGGATGTAAGGCTTCCCAATAATCTTTGCACCATTTTGTGATTGTATCTTTATTGGCCGGGTCTGGATCCACGCCCACAATGACTCCCGCATATTTTGCATCTCTGTAGGCCCATGGCGTTTCTTCTTTGCCAACCCTTCCGGCAGCCCCACTTATGGGGTATAAATGCATTTGGGAAAGAGGCGTGGGTATATTGGAACCGAATTTTAAATGTTGTTTTCTTATTTCCGGCCCCAATTCGTTAAAAAAATCGGCACGCCAATACCATTGCAATCCTGGAGGAAAAAGACCGTCAAATAAAGTTTGCATGGTGGGAAAGGGCATTTCGCCGAGATGCTCGAATAATGGATCCATCGCTAAAATGGGCTCAAAGAATTTCTTTGCTTTCTCAACTTCTCCAGTATGGCACCATACAATACCACAGAACTGCTTGTTATGCAAATGCTCCGGAAACGGTGGGCCGGGAATAATCATTGTAGCAATAAATCCATTTAAATCATCTGGGGCACTTTGAAGAAATTCATCATACCATGCCATTATTTCCTCGGTTTTTTCAATAGGCCACAAAGTAGGGCCTCCGAAGACAGTTTTTACCGGATGAGCTTGAAATTTAAATGAAGTTACAACACCAAAGTTTCCACCGCCTCCGCGAATTGCCCAGAATAAATCTTTGTTTTGTGTGGCATTTACCGTTACAAAGCTTCCGTCAGCCAAAACCATTTCTGCTTCCAACAGATTGTCAATGGTAAGGCCGTATTTTCTGGATAGATACCCAATGCCGCCGCCTAGGGTCAATCCCCCAACCCCTGTTGTAGAAATAATTCCGGAAGGAACAGCCAAGCCAAAGGCGTGCGTAGCTTGGTCAACTTCGCTCCAAATATTTCCGCCACCTACCTTTACCGTATTATTAGAAGTATCAACCTGGACAAATTTGATTCCTGAAAGATCGATCACCAATCCATCGTTACACAATCCCAATCCACCACCGTTATGGCCTCCGCCTCTTATGGCTAGGGTGAAATGGTTTTCCCTGGCAAAATTTACTGCAGCAATAACATCGGCAACGTCTTTACATATAGCAAACACACGCGGATGTTTGTCTATCATGGCATTGAATACCTTTCGGGTTTCATCGTATTCTGCATCTGTTGGCATTACAACTTCACCTTTGAATTGGGATGCAAAGTTTTTGATTAATAAGGTATCTGAATTCTTTATTAAGCTCGCCATGATTTTGAGTTTTCTTTATGAAATCCAAAATTATGTAGGTATAAAACAAATCTTTTCTACATTTCATTCAAAAAACAGTAATTTCCGTTCATTAAGGATTTGTAAGGATTCCGAATAATTATCAGGAAGGGTAGATGGTTTTGGTGTAAACGGAGGGAAGGATACCATATGCTTTCTGAAAACATTTTGAAAAATAACCTGGCGTGTTAAAGCCAGTTTCAAAGGCAATTTCAGAAATATTTTCATTTTTTTTATTCAACAATTCAAGCGCTTTGTTCAATCTATACTCTTTTATAAAACTATGGGGCGACTTGCCTGTTATGGAAATCATCTTTCTATATAGTTGCGATTTACTGTACCCTAAACCCTTGCTGAAATCATCGGCATTTAAGGTTGCGTTTCTCCATTCCCTTTCGGTATAATCCATCAACATGTTCAGGAATTTTTCGTCGTTTGAATCAAATGCGTTCAAGTATTTCTTATCAATGGCGATATTCAAATTCTCACTTTCATACAGTTCCCTGACCTCTGAAGTTACCACGACTTGTCCTTTAGCGGCATCACATAAACGTTCGGCCATTTGTATGGTATCTTCAAAAAATCCATCTTTTTCGCTCACGGGAACACCCGCACTTAAACCTATTTTTAGATTTATGGGAGAATCGTATTTGTTATTAACGCTCTGTTTGAATATCTTCTGAATTTCCAAGGCACATAATACCGCATTTGTGACCGATTCAAAGGAAGTTAAGAGGTGATCGCCTTTTTGCTTTACTAGTCTTCCGTTAAATTTATCGATCTTCTCAATAGCTGATTTTGTTAGGTTTTCACTGGTCAAACTTACTTTTGAACTGGACAGTTCTTTTAAAGATGAGCATTTTATTCCCACTACCATTATTGTTCTGAAAGCAGGGTCGTTGATAATATTTAAGTCTGTTTTTTGTGATTTTTTTGGGTCCTCAATACGGCCCAAAAAAGATTCCACCACGGCTCCATCCACTTCAATGATCCTGTGGGGAACAGCTCCGTGTGCGTGGTCGTGCATTTCTTTGATTGCAGTCTTGTCAGGTGCTTCAACCAAACAAAAGGCGGTTTTTCTTTTGGCATCGAACCAATAGGTCAATCCTTTACAGTTAAATTTATGCTGTATTTTCAGATCCTTTTGGTGTAAGTCTGCCACTATTTCGGCGGTTACTTCCTCTGAAACATCGTGGCGATCCATATAGATTGGCATAGCTTAAATTTTAGGTATTGGTTTTTGGATTTTTAGAACAATTCAACTTGATATGGGTATTGCGGTGCGCGTACTTTGTTACCTTTTGGTTTTGAGTATATTGAGTTAAAAGTAAGAAAACAATTTCATTTAACCATTTGCCCTGGCACTTACCTTGCAATCTCGCCGCCTAGATAAAGGATGAATTTTGGAAATACTGTGAATTAATGGATCTCCGCTCCGCCGTGATTTTTGGCGGGGGGGTACGCCTCAATGAGGTTGGTTTTTTTTAAGGATATTGAAAAATTGATTGGCGAACGTCTTCAGCCCAAAACTCTTCCAGATTTCGAACTCACCGAAACTATGGCCGATGTGAAAGCTGCTGAGGAAGAAAAGAAAAAGGAAAAAGCGCAACGCCACAGCCGTGGGCGGAATGCTGGTACTAAAGTGAATACGCACGCCAAAAGCAATAATAACAATTCTAATAGGGGCAGGGGCAGAAGGTAATAGTAATGTTTTTTGGACAGATCATACTAAGTGCAATTATTGTTGGATTTTTTTTTGAAAACGATAAATTTCCCAACAAATAATACGCGCATTATCTTTAGAGGAACAAAATAATCGATGCCAAAAAATCTATCTGAAATTTTTACTTTTTTCAAATCCGTAAAAGAAATTCCTCAATCACATTGGAATGTGCTTGTGCCGAAAAATTGTGTTTATCTTTCTGTCGAATATCTCACAGCTCTTGAAGAAACGTTAACTGGCTCGATAAAACCAATTTATCTTTTAGTGTACGATACCGATGGAGAGCCTTTGTTGGCGGGGATGTTTCAAATTACCACTTTTATCTATAAAAAAACCTCACAACAAAATCTCTTTATAAAACTGTTTCAGGATTGCAGAAATGAGGACGATAGTTTTTCCATAAAAGGTTTGGTTTGTGGAAATATGTTTGCAACTGGGGAACACGGGTTTGCTTATTCCGAAAAGATTTCAAAACAAAACGCACTTGAATTGCTAGTAAAGGCCGCAAAAAAAATTCAAAAGGACGCGCGTTGGGAAGATTTGTTTAAGGTTATTCTTTTTAAGGAATTTTGGCCAGAATCTATAAAAGAAGCTTCTGTTTTGGAAGATTATAAATATCGCACTTTTCAAGCCGATGTAAATATGGTTTTGGAACTTAATCCTGCATGGAAAACCTTTGCCAACTTTCTACAAAGTATGAAAGCCAAGTATCGCACCAAAGTGAACAGTGCTTTTAAAAAGTCAGAAAACCTTTCAATTCGTTCCCTTTCTTCGGAAGAAATAGCCGAGCAGCAAAATAATATTCAGCGATTATTTTCCAATGTTCTCAATAAATCTGAATACCGTTATGGCGAAAACTATCCTGCTTCTTTTGTAGCTTTAAAAGAAAATCTGGGCAATCTGTTTATTTGCAAAGGAGTGTTTTTGAATGCTGAATTGATTGCTTTCAGCACCGCTTTTGTGAATGGCGATTCTTTGGAAGCAAATTATGTGGGCATTGAATATAAATACAACACTGAATATGCGATTTACGAACGCTTGTTGTATGATTATATGGAACAGGCCATCGCCCTAAAAGTTTCGGAATTGCATTTGGGCCGCACCAGCGAGCTGATAAAAAGTGCCGTTGGCGCCGTGCCGGTCGCGATGACGCTGTATGCGCGACATACTTCAAAGATTAAAAATGTATTACTAAAACCTGTTTTGGAAAATATTGAGCCCAGTGCGTTTGAGTTGCGGAGGCCTTTTGGTGATAAGTTTTTGGGGGAATAAGAATGGGTTAGGTTTTATTTTTTCATTTTGAATAACGTTCTTGTATATGGGCAGTAAGGGGAAAAGTATGCGATTCTTTTCGGATTATTACTGAACTTGGCTGAAAGGTAATAACTTTGATGTTATAAAAAAAGCCCTTATTGCCTATATACGTTGTTACCCACAGGCTTTCC
>JBBQUI010000160.1:0-6080 GCA_038212575.1 Flavobacteriales bacterium | reverse complement strand
GGTTGGTGCTTTTCCTGTTTTTGTTTTACCTGCGGGTTTACTTCTTTTCCGTGCGTGGCACCTTTATTAATTGCCTGCTCTTTTCTACTTTGCTTTTCCTGTTCAAGGTTTTTTTCATTCTTTTCCATAACTTTTATTTTTTTTGAAGCCATAAGTTACACAACATTAAAACGCAACTCAAAACTTTAAAACATAATTAACATCTATCGTTCCACCCCTTTCAACAACCAATCTTCCACGCTTACCTCATTATCTTTGCTGTGCAACACGGCAATATCTCCCGTACATTCAAAAATCACCGCACGTATCTGCGATAGTTCCAAAACGTTCGCCTCGCGAAGCTTGGAGCGCAAATCTGCCTCCGTAACTCGAGCTTTCCTTAGATTTTTATGTAGGATTTCTTCGCCATCCATTAAAAGCAAAGGTTTGTTGTCAACCAGCTTTTGAACAATTTTATAACGTCGCAACATAGCTACAGAAATCTGTAGTGCGTAAACAGCCGCCAACCCCACCACTCCTTGAGCCAAACTAACCGATTTTGAAAGTACGGTGGTGGCAATGATGGAGCCAATGGCCACTGTCATCGCAAAATCAAAACTGCTCATTTTCGAAAAACTCCGTTTACCAGCAAGTCTTGTAAAGATAATGGTAGCAATGTAAATTCCCGCCGCAGTTAATATAATTGCGATTAGTGAGGTTGTTGATGCTTCAAACCATTTTTCCATAATTTTAGGATTTAGTATTTGTAAATAATCTATCTATCGAATTTATAATATTCCAAGTACGGATGTGGTGTTTTATTAATTGAATGCACAATTGCGTCCATACCCATCACGCTGAAAGTAATTCCATTTCCGCCAAAACCCAGGATGTAATGTTCATTCTTTTCGGCATCGGGTTTTCCGAAATAGGGCAAGCCATCCTTTGTTTCCCCAAAAGTGCCAGCCCACGAATAATCGGCAATAAAAGGTATATCGGGGAAACATTTTTGAAACTTTTTGGTAAGTTCCTTTTCTTTCTTTGGAAGCAAAGCATCGCGCCGTATGGCATTTTTAAAATCACTGTCGCCGCCACCCATCACAATGCGCCCGTCTTCAGTGCTTCTAAAATATAAATAAGGTGAATCCGTATTCCAAAAAATATGTTTTTTGAATGCCTGCGGAATGGTTTCAAATGCTTCGGAGGCCAACGCAAAGGTGCTTTTTAAAGCAACCATGTTTTCTTTAATGGTTTCTGTGCTTTCATAGCCCGTGCAATGTACCACGTGTTCAACTTCAATGGTTAAACCAGTTTTCGTCTTGGCTATTGTTTTGTCATTTTTCGTTTTTATTTCCTCAATATCCGTTCTGTCATAAATTTCCGCTCCCTTTTCACTGCAATATTTCAATAAATCATTAGTCAATTTATAAACATCCATCACAGCACCCGATTGTGATTCTATAGCTGCGTATGCTTTCAAACCAAGATGATCTAAACTTTCTCTTGATAGCCATTTCACTTTAAAACCATGTTCCTGTCTTGTTTCAAATTCACTTTTCAAAAACGGAATATCATTTTTTGAGGAAGCGAAATAGACACTTTTTTTATATTCAAATCCGCAATCGCTACCAATTTTAGTAACAATTTTCTTTAAATCCTTAATTGCGTTCTCACAATTCTGATAGCTGGAAACGGCACACGTAAGCCCTACTTGTTCAATCAATTTATGCAATGGCACATCAATTTCATACTGAAGCATTGAAGTACTGGCAGCGGTACTGCCGTTACATATATCTCGACGATCAACCATTATAACTTTTTTCCCTGTTTCAATCAGTTTATAAGCCATCAAAGCTCCCGTAATGCCTGCACCGATAACCAATATTTCCGAAGTAATTGATTTTTGCAAGGAGGGATAACTTTTGGGAAGGGAATTGACTATAAGCCAAAAAGGCTCATTTGAACGAATATCCATAGTTTTTTTATTGAAAGATAAGCAATGCCCCGATTTTATGTTCCTTGTTATATATTTTTTAATTCATATTTTTCAAAAACAAAACCTTAACAATAATCGTTAAACACTTCTCAATTGTGAAATTGCTAAGAATTTTTCCTTCTTCGATGGGTATCTTTAGATAAAAATTAAAACAAAAACTATGAAAACTACGAACGAAAAAGCAAAGGAGCACAATCACGAAAAATTGGTCGACAATTTACAGGAGCTTTTGGAAAAAAATTATGACGCCGAAAAGGGATTTACAAAAGCTATGAAAGATGCCAAAAACCCAAGATTGAAGACCTTTCTAAAACAACAGGCCGCACAAAGAGGGCGTTTTACAAATGAGCTAACCCAAGAAATTAGAAATTTAAATGAAGAACCGAAAGATAGCGGAAGTTTTACTGGAGATCTTCACCGTACATGGATAGACATTAAAAGTGCCGTTTCCGGAAATAAGGACGAAGCTGTTTTGGAAGAATGCATTAGAGGTGAGAAAGCGAGTTGGGAGGAATATGACAATAAATTGAAGGAAGAAAATTTCCCGCCAAATATTTCCGGCGTGCTGCAGAAGCAAGCGTCCGAAATACGTAATACATTAACTGAAGTGAAAACTTTAGAAGACCTTGCCGATAGGTAGAAAAGTAAAATGAAGAAGAAAAATGGCAAGAAAAAAAGCCCTGAAACTTAATTGTTTTCAGGGCTTTCCGATTTTTAATATAATTTTAAAATTAGGCTTCCACAGGAATGCCAGCATTTTTAATTGCTGCAAAACCACCAGCAACGTCCACAACGTTATGGATTCCACGACTTTTTAATATTGAAGCCGCAATTACGGAACGATAGCCCCCGGCACAATGCACATAAAATTTTTCGTCCTTTGGAAAATTCTTTAGATGGTCATTAATAAAACCCAATGGAGTGTGAACCGCTTCAGGAATATGCCCGTTCGAAAATTCGCCATCGTTGCGAACATCAAAAATGGTGACATTGTTTTCCATTTGCTTTTTTAAAGTTTCCGCGTCAACAGATTCCAAAGTATCCACTTCTTTTCCGGCTTCTTTCCACGCATCAATTCCGCCACTTAAATAACCGAGGGTTCTATCAAAACCAACTCTCGATAATCTCGTAATGGCTTCTTCTTCCCTTCCGGGGGAAACCACCAATACTATTTTTTGTTCCACATCTGCCAATAAAGCCCCTACCCACGGAGCAAAACCGCCGTCCAATCCAATAAAAACGGAACGTGGAATATGGCCGTCAATAAATTCAATTTGATTGCGAACATCCAAAACAATCGCTCCGTTTTCGTTCGCCATTCTTTCAAAAGCCTCAGAATCCAGCGGGGTTGTTCCCTGTGCAATTACTTCATCAAAAGCAGTGTAGCCTTCGCGATTCATTTTTACATTCATAGGGAAATACAGCGGTGGTGGCGCCAAACCGTCGGTTACTTCTTTAATAAATTCTTCGCGGGTCATATCGGCTCGAAGGGCATAATTCATTTTCTTCTGGTTTCCCAAAGTGTCCACGGTTTCTTTCATCATATTCTTTCCGCAGGCAGAACCAGCACCGTGTGCGGGATAAACTATTACATCATCTGCCAAAGGCATTATCTTGTTGCGAAGGCTATCAAACAAAATCCCCGCTAAATCTTCCTGTGTAATTTCATTGGACTTTTGGGCAAGATCTGGACGGCCCACATCGCCTAAAAATAAAGTATCGCCGCTAAATATTGCATAATCCTTTCCATTTTCGTCTTTCAGCAAATAGGTCGTGCTTTCCATTGTATGGCCCGGTGTATGGATTGCTGTAATGGTTACATCCCCCAATTGATACACTTCATTATCCTTTGCCAATAAAGCATCAAAAGAAGGGTTTGCATGCGGTCCATAAATAATGGCCGCTCCGGTTTGTTGCGAAAGCGTTAAATGCCCACTAACAAAATCTGCGTGAAAATGGGTTTCGAAAATATATTTAATTTTGGCATTATCTCTTTCTGCGCGATCCAAATAGGGTTTCGTTTCGCGCAATGGGTCTATAATTGCTGCTTCGCCATTGCTTTCAATGTAGTATGCGCCTTGGGAAAGGCATCCGGTATAAATTTGCTCTACCTTCATTGTTTTTCTGTTTTCAGCAAATATATGAATTGTAATTTCTAAAATTTTCAGAAGTAATATCCAAAAAATCTATTTTCACAAAATTTTTGCAGTAAGACATTTAACTTATTTTATCTTTACCCCTTAACATACCCCAAACCCTAATGAAAAAATTAGCATTTATCTTAATAACATTCTTCATCGTTTCCTGTTCCACAGAAGGAAAGCAGGAAGAAGTAGTTCGTGTACTTGCCAAAAAAGATGCTATTGAGAAGTTGCAACTTCCCGAAGGTACATCCTTTGACAACGAAAACATTGAAGTAACCGAAACTGAGACCGGAGAAGCTTCAATCGGGACCAGTTATTTAGTGAAAGTGACCGTAAAATCGCAAGATAGAGAAGGCAACGAAATTGTAAAAACCCATACTTTCAATTACAAAAAAATTGGCGAAGGCGGACTGTCTCCCCAAGATTATGAACTCATTTCTTTTGAATAATTCCAATTTTCCATCTTTATGAAAATTATCCTTTTTTTTATCTTTTCGCCCTTTGTTTTTTCTTGTAATTCTACACAAAATACCTCTGGGCAAAAAAAAACAAATGTTGATTACGCCAATACAATAACTGCTCAAGACCTTAAAAAACACTTGTATATTTATGCCAGTGATGAAATGGAGGGCAGGATGACTGGCTCTAAGGGACAAAGATTGGCCGCGGAATACATTCGTAATTTTTATATGGATGAAGGCATTGAATCTCCGATTGAAAAGAACAATTATTATCAGAACATTCCCGCTAGTTTCTTTGAAGGAAGAAGGGATCCAAAACCCTCCGAAAATGTAGTGGCTTTTATTAAAGGTTCTGAAAAGCCTGATGAAATTGTTATAATTTCAGCACATTTAGACCATGTGGGCACAGACAATGACGGCAACGTTTTCAATGGTGCGGACGATGATGGTAGTGGTACCGTGTCTATTTTGGAAATAGCCCAAGCTTTTCAACAAGCTGCAAAAGACGGCAATGGCCCCAAACGCTCTATTTTGTTCCTTCATGTTACTGGTGAAGAAATTGGTCTATACGGTTCTAGGTATTACACCGAAAACCCAATATTTCCTTTAAAAAATACTGTTTGTGACCTCAATATTGATATGATTGGGAGAATTGATCCCGAGAAAAAGGACAATCCAAATTATATCTATTTAATAGGAAGCAACAAGCTAAGCCAAGAATTGCAGGACATTTCAACTGAAATGAACAATAAATATACAAAACTGGAGCTGGATTATAAATATGACGATCCCAACGACCCAAACCGTTTTTACTACCGAAGCGACCATTATAATTTTGCAAAAAACAATGTTCCAATTATTTTTTATTTCAACGGCGTTCACGAAGATTACCACAAAATTACTGATACTCCAGACAAAATTGAATACGATTTAATGGCGAAACGAGCCCAGTTAATTTTTTACACAGCTTGGGAAATCGCCAATCGTGATAAGAGAATCACTTTAGATAAGAAGTAAAGCATTCTGGGTTAACGGGAAACAGAAAATACGACGGTTTGAACCACGACTATTTGAAACACGACGGTTTGTGAAACAAAACTAAAGAGGAAACAGGTAACAGGATTGAAGGGAAAACTGGAGTGACACATTAAAAAGACCTAAAAAAAATTTGAACCTTGAATTTTGAACTTGAAACCTTGAACTTGAAACGAAAAAATCCTCCCCAAAAAGGGAGGATTTTTTTTCGGGTGGAAGACCGGGTTCCCTTCGGCAAGCTCAGGATAAACTTCTCACCCGGCAAGTCCAAATCAAAATTTTGAAAACAAAAAAAGCTCCCCATTTATGAGAAGCTTTTAGTCTGGGTGGAAGACCGGGTTCGAACCGGCGACCCTCGGTACCACAAACCGATGCTCTAACCAGCTGAGCTACAACCACCATTTATTGTGCTTTAATAAACACAACTTCGCTAAGCGGACGCAAATATAAATCAATTCTTACGGT
>JBBQUI010000159.1:0-6109 GCA_038212575.1 Flavobacteriales bacterium | reverse complement strand
CACGCGTTGCACTTGCTTGGTGGTTTTTAAAAGATGTTCCCAGCTATTACCGCGCTGCCAAATTTCAACCGGAAGGCTAATGTTTTCGGTTGTATTGTCAGAATAAATAATTTGAAGCTGAACCGGCATCGGGATTTGCCCATCATTTTCAACGGTAATTAAATAATTGCCTTTATAAGGTTTTACATCAGAAATTCCCAAGTCAATATTGCCATTGCCATAAAACCAACCTTTCCAAAACCAGGAAAGATCTTCGCCGGCAACGTTTTCCATATGGTTAAAAAAATCGTTCGGCTGTGGATGTTTGTATGCCCAAGTGTGAATGTAGCTTTTAAAAGCATTGTCAAAACGTTCGGCTCCAAGAATGTATTCGCGAAGCAAATAAAGTCCGGCCGCAGGTTTATAATATGCTGTGTAGGCTAAGTTTCTGGAGTTCGCAACATCTGGATAGGTTTCTATACCCTCGCGATTTTCATTGGTTAAATATTGAATCAAACTTCGGGGCTTATCGGTTGTAGTTGGGAATTCACCATTATTGAAAGATACCGTACTGTAATGGTTTATAAAGGTGTCGAACCCTTCGTCCATCCAAGGGTAGCGGCGTTCATTGCTGCCAACGATCATCGGGAACCAATTGTGGCCAAATTCGTGGTCGGTCACGTCCCAGAGGTCTGCTCCCCTACTTTGGTAATGACAAAAGCTAACGCCCGGATATTCCATTCCGCCAACACTTGCGGCCACGTTTATGGCATTGGCGTATGGATAGGTAAAATATGTTTTCGAGTAAAATTCGATTGAAGCTTTTGTAAATTCGGTAGATCGTGCCCAAGCATTTTCACCATCACTTTCTTTTGGATAGACCGATTGGGCCAATCCCGTTTTTCCTTCGCCAAGATTCATACGGGCGGCATCCCAAATAAATGCTTTAGAAGAAGCCCAAGCAACATCTCTGGTGTTTTCCATTTTGAAATGCCAAGTAACCATTCCGCTGGTTTTGGCGTGAGCTATTGGTTTACCAACCTCATCTGGTTTTATAATATAAACCGTTTTATCGCTTTTTGCTGCCTCTGCCAAACGATCCTGTTGCGTTTTAGTCAGCACTTCGTTTGGGTTTTCCAATTTGCCGGAACAAATCACGGTTTGGTCAGCAGAGGCGGTAATTTTTACATCGTAGTTTCCGTATTCGCAGTAAAATTCACCTGCACCCAAATAGGGATCTGTATTCCAGCCTACAACATCGTCAAAAACCGCAACACGTGGATACCACTGCGCTATTGTGTAAATAGTGCCGCCTTTTACATCGAGCCTGCCCATGCGGTCCATTCCTTCAACAGGAACTTTAAATTTGAAATTCATTTTTATATCCACTGCCCCACCTTTTGCGGCAAGTGGTTTATCGAGCCAAAGCTGCATACGGGTATCTGTGATTAAATATTTTGAAGAAGTGCCGGTTTTGGTTTTTGCTGAAACATTACTCAATTCAAAACCACCTTCCACGTCGCCGCTGTATCGATTTCCCTGGACTGGAGTTGTCAGGGTTCCACGGGAATTTTCAGTAAAACGATCCTGTTCCAAATAAAGCCAAATAAAGTCCAAGGTCTCGGGACTGTTGTTTGTGTAATGAATAGTTACATTCCCGGAAACGGTGTGGTTTTTATCATCCAAGGTTGCTTCCAAATTGTAGTCTGCGGAATTCTGCCAATACTCTGGGCCCGGTTTTCCCGAAGCTGAACGGTAGACATTTCCTTGTCTGTATGAAAAGTTATCGAAAATATGTTGGTTATCTGGGACTACTTCCTGTGCGGTAATAACAGCAGAGAAAGTGAAAAGGAGCAGCAATAGAAGAGAGCTGCTTTTTAAATATTTCATTTATAAAAATTTTAAAACAAGTGATGCGAAGGTAGTAAACTAGATGTGAAAATGTTGTTAAATTGATTAATTATGAAATTCTATAAAGCATAAAAAAACCTCCAGATTTGGAGGTTTTTTCTTCGTAGCGGGAACTGGACTCGAACCAGTGTCCGCCGCGGCGGATATGGGCCCGACGAACTATTGAAATTTTACATTTTCTTTAATCCATATGCGCCCTACACCACTTTTGAGATATTTTTCAAAATCCATGGCCTCCTTCTTTGTATGGAAAAAACGGACAAAAACAACCTGCCATGGTCGATATCGGATCGTCCAACCATTTGTTGAAAGCTCATTGTGGGATTTGAATTTTTCGATCAAATGGGAAGTATGACCTTATAGAGTTTTTTGGTTTTTTCAGAATAAAGTATGTAGACAACGAAATCCATAAAAAATAAAAACCATCAGTAAGGCTGATGGTTTGCTAGTAGCGGGAACTGGACTCGAACCAGTGACCTTCGGGTTATGAGTATTTACCACATTACTTCAAAATAATTTAAATATGCTGAAAATCAATAATATATAAAATATTTAATACCGTCTAATATCAAATAATACCATACAAAATCATAAAATGTTGTACCTATGTTGTACCCAATTTTTGTATCTTTATAAAGATAAAGATTTTATTATGGCAACCGTTAGAGCAGTTTTAAGGAAGAAGAAAAACAAGGCGGGTCTATGTCCGATTGCAATTCGTATTACAAAAGATAGAAAAAGCACCTTTTTAAGTACGGGTCAATATATCAATGAAAAATTTTGGGATGATAAAAATAGAGCTGTTAGAAAATCACACCCCAACAGTAATTCCATAAACAATTACATTCTAACTAAAATTGCCGACGCTAACAGAAAGACACTGGAAGCTGAAATGAAATCCGAATACCAAACGGTATCTGAAATACGCAATAGGGTTATAGTTAAAAAGGAATTAGATTTCTTTGCCGTTGCCAATATGCATCTTCAAAACCTTAAGAATCGAAACAAGTACCATCAATATGATTCTGTGCTTATTCTGTAGTGGGTTAAATAAAAAAACCTGACCTTTCTGTGAAGCCCTGACTTTGCTGGCCGCGGGAACTTGGCTCCATTCTGTGATCTTCAAGTTATAAGCCGAATAATATAGTGAACAAACAAATATCATGAATCCTAACATACTGAGAAGTAATTATTGGATTTTAAATAAATTCAATAGATTGTCGTCAAAATTATCCTTCCAAATGTTAAAAAATTCACTTATTCGGTGATCACCTAAAACAGCACTCTCTTAATCCCCTATATATAGTATATTAAGCATTTGAGTTCTAGCTCCTCCGGATATATGTATAAATTTAATTGGGAACGCTTTGAAATGTTACTTGGGAAGTCTAACCCCAAACCCATTCGGAGCAAGCGGACTCAGTTTCAAAATTTTATAATCCGAATTGTAATTCTTGTAAACTATTAAAATAAAATTTTGGGAGTGTGTCCAAGACAATTTAGTGAAGCACATTTCCCGGAATGAAATGTAGTGGGAATGGGCTGGAGCGGACTTATAAGTTTTAACCGAGGTAAAATTTACTCTCAATATCTTAACAAAAGTAAATTTTGATTATATTTACCCTTGTTTAAGAAACGAATGTAAATTTTACCCCTATTACAATGAATGATTTTAAAAGGAACGAGCCTTATAATAATTTGCCCCTATTACCACCAGAGGCGACATTAGAAACTACAAAAGTACTTCGTAAAACTATTGAAGCCAGTAGAGCCTTGGCAAAACTTAACGGAATGCTTATTAATTTACCCAATCCAACCTTGTTTCTGGACACCATTCATCTTCAAGAAGCAAAGGCAAGTTCAGAAATAGAAAATATTATTACAACGAATGATGATCTGTACAAAGCAATTGTTGCGGATAAAAAATTTGAGAACACCTCAACCAAAGAAGTTCTAAGCTATAAAGAAGCTTTATGGAAAGGATTGAGCACCATTGAAAAAAAACCCTTTATAACCACAAATCTATGTGTCGAGATTGTTCAGAGCATCAAAAAAAATAATGCTGGCATTAGGACAACACCGGGAACCGCTCTTAAAAGTTCAAAGGGAGAAATTATCTACACCCCTCCTACTGGAGAAGCTATAATAAGGGATAAATTAGCCAATCTTGAAACTTTTATAAATGAAAAAGATGCCATTGACCCATTAATTAAAATGGCGCTAATGCACTATCAATTTGAAGCGATTCACCCGTTCACGGATGGAAACGGACGGACAGGAAGGATTTTGCTCCTGCTCTATTTAAAAATAGAGAAACTCTTAGATATCCCTGCAATATATTTAAGTGAATATATTATTAAAAATAAACTTGAATACTATACCAATTTACGGAATGTAACCGAAAAAGGGGCTTGGGAAGAATGGATTTTATATATGCTGGAAATGATCTCTTTTACGGCCAAGAAAGGATTAAATCTTCTAGCAAGCGTAAATCAATTGATGCAAACCTATGCCGAAGAGGTAAAATTAGCCTTACCCAAAGTCTATTCCAAGGATTTAATTGAAATACTCTTTAGACTACCGTATACCAAACGTCAATATTTAATTGATGCCGGTTTGGGAACTCCAAAAACCGTTGGAAATTATCTAAATGATTTAGAGGGCGCAGGCTTTTTAACCTCCGAAAGAGTAGGGAAAGAAAGATTGTATCTTAATTTTAGGTTGATGGAGGTGTTGGAAGACGCCTAGCCATAGGCTTTGAAGTTTTTATGAGCCGATTAGAACTTTTATTTGGCTCACATATAGCGAAATATCGAGTTGATTAAGTTGAGTTATAGGCTCGATTTTTCATAATCTTTAAAATAAAACTATTTCCTTTTATTCCACTTAGGATTGCAAAACATAAAGTATAGCGATGTTGAAGCCTTTAAAATTGGTGCAGAAAGATATTCAAGCAAAGAAAAAATAAAGATAGCTTTTTTAAAAGCAGGATATATGGACATAACTAATGAGGAATTAACCAAATATATTAATATATACTATAGAGGACTGAAAGAAGTAAAAGAATTGATAAAAAAGTAAAAAATCAGCTACGCTTCCCTAATAAACATCGAGTTTAGAAAGAACGATTAAGTTATTCCAAAAAATATCCATCCTAAATAATATCAAATACTGTTAAAGTTTATAATATTTTAAACAACTTCAATTTGTTGTACCTATGTTGTACCCCCCGAATAAAAAAAGGCCTCACATTTCTGTGAAACCTTGTCATTGCTAGTAGCGGGAACAGGACTCGAACCTGTGACCTTCGGGTTATGAGCCTTGACAATAATAAACCAAGATTCTACAAATAAGTCTAAAAACAATGGTTAACAGGCATTTACATTATACCTCATATTGTTTAAAACTAACTAAAATCAAATTATTCTGTACCTATTCTGTACCCCTTTTTAAAATCTTTGATTATCTTTATAGTATTCCAAATCCTTGTTATTATGGCCTCTATAAAAATTGTCAGACGTAAAAATAAACAAAGAAAAGATGGTACTGCCCCATTAGCTTTACGCATCAGTAAAGATTATAAAACAAATTATTGCTTTTTAGGGCAATATGTGCTTGAAAAAGATTGGGATTCTGAACAAGGTAGGGTAAAGCGAACTCATCCAAACTCTCTTAAGTTGAATAATTTTTTAATGAAAAAATTGACAGAAGCCAATGATATATCATTTGAAATAAGAGATCAAATTTCAAGTAAAGAAATGAAGAAAAAAGTGAAAGGTTCCGGCGTTGCCAAGTTTTTTTTCACTCTTGCAGCACGAAGAATACAGAGCAAATATGAACGAGGTACATTTTCGGTTGCTAAATCAGAATTATCAATTCTTTACAATTTGGAAGAGTTTTTAAATTTAAAAATTTCTTTGACCAAAGCACAAAATATCAAAGGCATTAAAGACCGTAGAAAAGAACGTATAAGTCAAGGTAGAAAATCTGAGCATTCATTTATGGATTCTGTAACCTACTTCAAAAAAAATAAAACACTGAGTTTTCAAGACATTGATGAAAGCTTTCTAGAAAAATATAAAACCTTTTGCTCCGCATATCTTAATCAAAAAACACGAACGATTACTAATCAATTGATTTTCATAAGAACACTATTTAACCTTGCTATGAAACAAGGTGTTGTTAGTTCAAAATATTATCCGTTTGCAGGCGACAAAGT
>JBBQUI010000158.1:0-6109 GCA_038212575.1 Flavobacteriales bacterium | reverse complement strand
CTTTTGAAGCATTTCTGAAAGATTTTTGGCATTCTTTACATCCGGAATCATTTCCATTTCAAAAGAAATATAAAACCCCAACCGTTTGGTGTAGTCATCCATCAAGGTTTGCAGTTGGTTATTATCTGTTTTGCCAATGGCGAGTAACGTGATTTTCATATTTCAAAAGTAATGGATTTTATAGGTTTTTACATAACTGCCTTCTGAAACTGAATACTGCCACTTCTTTTTGTTATTTTAGCTGAAATTTCCTTGCTATGATTTCAGAAAAACAATTCAACAAAGAAATAGATATAATCATCGCCAACGCCATTCGGGAAGATGTGGGCGATGGCGATTTCAGTTCGCTGGCCTGCATCCCTGAGGATGCAAGAGGTTCCGCAAAACTTTTAATAAAAGATGAAGGCATCATTGCTGGAGTAGAATTCGCCCGTCAAGTTTTTGACTATGTTGATCCAGGCTTGGAGCTGGATATTAAAATTGAAGACGGTAGCCGCGTAAAGCATGGGGATGTGTGTTTTTATGTTTCGGGCCTTTCGCAATCAATCTTAAAATCTGAAAGATTGGTTTTGAATGCAATGCAGCGCATGAGCGCTATTGCAACCAAAACCCATGAATACGTAAAACTATTGGAAGGTACCAACACCAAAATCCTCGACACCCGAAAAACCACACCCGGAATCCGCGCTTTGGAAAAATGGGCAGTAAAAATTGGAGGTGGGGAGAACCACCGTTTTGCATTGTATGATATGGTAATGCTAAAAGACAACCACATAGATTTCTGCGGCGGAATAACAAAGGCGATTGAGAAAACAAAAAACTATTTAGAAAACCATCACCTCGATCTAAAAATAATTGTGGAAGCTAGAAACCTTATAGAAATAGAAGAAATTCTAAAAGCTGAAAACGTATACCGCATTTTGATAGATAACTTCAATTATGAAGACACGCGAAAAGCAGTAAAGCTAATAAACGGAAAGTGCCTTACAGAATCCAGTGGTGGTATTACTTTAGAAACCGCCAGAGAATATGCTGAGTGTGGGGTAGATTATATTTCAAGCGGCGCGCTGACACATTCCGTTCACAATATGGACCTTAGTTTAAAAGCCATTAAATGAGCGAAGAAGAGGAAAAAGAAATAAACATTCCCGTTATTAGGGATTTGGTGCGATTCAGCAAAAGAATAAAACTTCCCGGCCTTGGCGAGTTTTCGCTCTATCATTTAATGGACATTTACGGCACAGGAATTTTAAAAGGTTCTTTTTCACCGCGGGCCAGTTCCATTGCTTACAGTTTTTTTCTTGCGCTGTTTCCTTTTTTGTTGTTTCTGCTCAACTTGATTCCGTATATTCCAATAGACGGTTTTCAAACCCGTTTTTTGATATTCATGGAAGCATTGCTGCCGGCGCAAACTACCCAATTCTTCTATCCCGTAATTGCAGATATTGCGGTAAACCCACGTTCTGGCTTGCTGTCTTTTGTATTTTTTCTATCCATCTTTTTATCCACTAACGGCATAAACGCAATCTTCAGCTCCTTTGAATATTCCTTTCATGTTACTATTAATAGAAGTTTTTTCAGGCAGTATTTTGTGGCGTTGGGCGTTTCAATTTTCGTGGCATTGTTGTTGTTAAGTACTGTGGGGGTCATCCTTTACGGCGAATATATTATTCACGACTTTCAATCCAGAGCCTATATTGATAATGATGTTTTCTGGATTCAGTTCTTTCAATTTCTTGTTTTTGTAATCATGATTTATGTAGTGATAGCAACCCTTTATTATTTCGGTACTAAAGAAGGAAAGTCTTCCAGCTTTTTTTCAATTGGTGCAGTGACTACTACAGTCTTGTTTATGCTTACCACTTATTTTTTTGGTGTCTACATGAACAACTTTTCAAATTATAACGAGTTATACGGCTCCATTGGTGCCCTTTTAATTTTGATGTTATATATTTGGATAAACGCAAACCTCCTGCTGTTGGGTTTTGAGCTGAACATCTCAATAAAACGGCTAAAAGAAAAAATGTAATACTAAACCTAAATTTTAAGCTATGAAAAAAATACTTTTAACTATCTCCCTTGTTGCCCTTACCGTTATGACGGCCGTTGCACAAGACGTAACCGGAAAATGGAAAACCATAGATGACGAAACTGGCGAAGCAAAATCTGTCGTCGAAATCTACAAACAGAATGGAAAGATTTATGGTAAAGTTGTTGAAATTTTTGATGCCTCAAAACGTGATTTGACGTGTATTGAATGTACTGGTAGCGACAAAAACAAACCAATTATGGGGCTTGTAATTATAAAAGGTCTTGAAAAAGATGGTGATGAATATAATGACGGAACCATTACCGATCCTAACAATGGGAAAGTGTATAAATGTTATATTGAACTGGATGGCGCTAACACACTGAATGTACGTGGTTATATTGGTTTCTCTCTTTTGGGAAGAACACAAACCTGGACCCGGGTTAATTAAAAAATATTAAAAGTACTATCTTTAAGCCACCACTTTTGGTGGCTTTTTTTATTCCAAAAAGTATAAAGAAATCTGTTAATAATCATAACTCAAAACTCTGAACCCATAACTCAAAAGGTGTATTTCATAGACGTCATTCTGCCTATTCCTTTAAAACAAGCCTTCACTTACAGTGTGAATAAGGATGAAGCGGCCTTCCTAAAACCGGGGATGCGGGTGGCAATTCCCTTTGGAAAATCTAAGGTTTATACGGGCATTGTTTATCAAGTACATGACCAGCCGCCAGTTGGCTATGAAACCAAGTCTATCGACCATATTTTGGATGAAGAGCCAATCATCACAGCTTTCCAATTGAAGCATTGGGAGTGGTTGGCAAATTATTATATGTGCTCCTTGGGTGAAGTGATAAAAGCAGCGCTTCCAAGTGCTTTTTTATTGGAAAGTGAAACGATCATCAAACTTTCTTCCCGAAATTTTCAGGATGAAGAATCTTTAAGCGATGATGAATTTGTTTTGTATGAAGCCCTGCAGCATCAATCATCGATTCATATTAATGATGCCCGTTCCATTTTGGATAGAAAAAATATTGTTTCGGTAATTCAAAAGTTACTCGATAAAAATATTATTGAAGTTGAGGAAACAGTTTACGATCAGTACACTCCAAAACTAAAACGTTATATAAAGTTAGCTTCGGAATACACTTCTGAAGAAAGTCTGCGCGAACTATTAGATTCTTTAAACCGCGCACACAAGCAACGCGAAGTATTGATGCATCTTTTTATGTTGAATACGCAGACGAAAAAACCGATTAGTTCTACAATGCTTCAAAAGAAAAGCGAAGCTTCAGCGGCCACATTGAAAGCGCTCATTGATAAAGGTATTTTGGAAGAATATTTTATTCAGCAAGACCGTGTAGAGTTTTTGGGCGAGGCTTCTTCAGAAATTAAAACCTTGAATGAAGCACAAACCGTCGCTTATCACGAAATAAAAACATCCTTTGAAACCAATGATACCGTTCTGCTTCACGGCGTCACTTCCAGCGGTAAGACTGAAATCTATGTTCGGCTTATTGAAGAAGTAATCAGTTCAGGAAAACAGGTTTTGTATATGCTTCCCGAAATTGCATTGACTACCCAATTAATCAGTCGGCTTCAAAAATATTTTGGCAAAAGGATTTCGGTATATCACTCCAAGTTTTCGGTAAACGAACGTGTTGAGGTTTGGAACAATGTACTAGCCGAAAAACCGAAAGCGCAGGTGGTTATTGGCGCGCGTTCGTCTTTGTTTCTCCCTTTTAAAAACTTGGGACTTATAATTGTTGACGAGGAACACGAGCCGTCTTTTAAACAGTACAGTCCCGCCCCGCGATACAACGCCCGCGATAGCGCTATTGTTTTGGCAAATCTTCAAAAAGCGAAACTGTTGATGGGTTCCGCAACACCTTCCTTGGAAAGTTATCACAACGCCAAATCTGGAAAGTTCGGATTGGTAATGTTGAAAAAACGTTTCGGAAATGTTTTGATGCCAGATATTGAATTGGTCGATGTAAAAGAGAAGAACCGCAAAAAACAAATGACGGGTCATTTCAGCGATCGTTTGCTGGAAGAAATGCGCGAGGTTTTAAAGAATGGCGAACAAATTATTCTTTTTCAAAATAGAAGAGGCTTTTCGCCTGTTGTTGAATGCACCACTTGCGGCGTTTCCCCCCAGTGTCCAAACTGTGATGTGAGCTTAACGTTCCATCAACATAAAAACCAGTTGCGCTGCCATTATTGTGGCTATCATATGGCGATGATGCAAAGTTGCATTGCCTGCGGAAGTGAAACATTGGATACAAAAGGTTTTGGAACTGAACAGATTGAAACCGAATTGAAAACCTTATTTCCAAACCACAAAGTGGCGCGGATGGATCAAGACACAACCAAAGGAAAGCATTCCTACTCAAAATTAATCGAAGCCTTGGAAAATGAGGAGATTGATATTTTGGTGGGAACACAAATGCTTGCCAAAGGATTGGATTTCCGTAATATAAGTTTGGTTGGCGTGATGAATGCCGACAATCTTCTGAACTTTCCAGATTTTAGAGCACACGAACGCAGTTTTCAATTGCTGCAACAAGTTTCGGGTAGGGCAGGGCGTACTCAAAAACGAGGCAAGGTTTTAATACAGACTTACAATCCATATCATCAAATTTTGAAGCAGGTTAGCGTGAATGATTATGAAGGAATGTATAAAGAACAACTTGAAGAAAGATATAATTATAAATACCCGCCTTTTTTCAGAATAATAAAAATTGTTTTTAAGGATAAAAACCTGTCACGTGTGCAGAATGCTTCAGTCTGGTTTGGGCAAGCTTTGGAAATACAATTCAAGGAAAATGTTTTGGGGCCTGAGCCACCGCCAATTGGAAGAATAAAAAATAAATACATCATAAATCTACTCGTCAAAATTCCAAAAAATCAATCGTTGGAAAAAACGAAGAAATATATAGAAAACGTGCAACGCAGTTTCAATTCCATAAAGGAATTTTCGAGCGTTCGCGTTAATATTGATGTAGATAATTATTAAGCGTTCTGTGTAGCGGCCAATGCTTCAACAAGGTCTGACTTTCTGTTTCGGCTCAAAGGCAATTTGTCTTTGTCCAATTCAATGGTCTTGCTGTTATAGCGCTGTACTTTGTCCAAATTCACTATATAAGATTTGTGTATGCGGAGAAAACGATCGTTAGGCAATAACGATTGAAAAGCCTTCATCGTAGAAAGAACTACCAACGAATCGTGTTCGGTAACCAATTTCACATAATCACCCAAAGCTTCAATATAACGAAGTTCGTTTAAGAAAACTTTTCTCTTTTTAAGGTTACTTTTTACGAAGATAAAATCTTCATCATCAAAGCCTTCCTCATTTTTAAGCTTATAATTGGTGATTGCTTTGTGAACGGCGTTCAAGAAACGATCTTTTGCAATAGGTTTGCGAAGATAATCTACCGCATCATAATCGAATGCCTTGAAAGCGTACTTGGTTTTTCCAGTAACAAAAATAACCTGAGGCTTTCTTTGAATATCGTCCAAAAGATCAAATCCGGATAGGATAGGCATTTCAATATCTAGAAAAATCAGGTCGATTTCAGTGGAAGCGAGACCCATTTTGGCCTCAATGGCATTTTTATACTCCCCAACAAGTTCTAGCGATGGGTGCATTTGGATGAGCTTTACGATGGAAAGCCGCTGCAGTGTAGAATCATCTACAATTGCACATTTAAGTATTGTTTTTTCCACAATAGTAGGTTTTGCGTAAGGCAATAATATGCAAATAATCGATGAAATGCAACTTTTTTTGACTTTAATCGAAAAAAATATACACTTCGTCTGAAATAGCTAATTTTGAAGACTATTTAAGATTAGGTTTGAAAATAATAAATAAAGTAGTATTTTTGCACCCTCTTGGCAGAAAGCCAAAAGTTTAATCATTAATTTTAATAGATTTTATATGAATCATTACGAAACTGTTTTCATCTTAAATCCCGTTTTATCTGAAGATCAGATAAAGGAAACAGTAAAGAAATACGAAGATATTCTTGTTTCTAAAGGTGCTAAGATGATATCCAAAGAAAATTGGGGCTTGAAAAA
>JBBQUI010000157.1:0-6200 GCA_038212575.1 Flavobacteriales bacterium | reverse complement strand
GCTTCCATATAGTTCTTTGATTCGGTTGCGATCTGTGCTGATGGACGCGCGTCCGTAAATGGTCATAAACTCAAAGTTCCCATTATCGGCATAAATTAATTGGGTTCTGTTTTCCCTTTTAATATTTTTATTGTGCTCGCTGTTTTTGTTACTGAGGAACCAAATGTTTCCGGCCTCATCAACTTCCTTAGTACTCATTGGCACTACGTGGAATGGTTGACTCTTCAGATCAGTTGCCATCATTGTATAATCAATGGATTCTGCCATCTCCTTAATTTTCTTTTTTGCGTCTGTATTACTAAGATTTTTTGTGCTCATAGTTTTTTATTTTGAAGATACTAAACTATCTGCTTGTGGTCTTTTAAGAAAATCATAAAGTTTATTAATTCCGCAAAAAGAGTGAACAAAATACTATTTCCATATATCCTTAAAGTGAAATATAATTTACTTTCCCGTGTAGGCAATCCGCCAAATATGATGTGTTGTATCGTCCGTTATCAGCATAGCTCCATCTGGCATTACTACTGCGCCAACAGGTCTTCCGCGCACCTCATCTTTGCTTGGATCAACAATAAAACCCGTAAGGAAATCCTCTGGTTTGCCAGCTGGTTTTCCGTTTTCAAAAGGAATAAAAACCACGCGATAGCCCGAAAGAATATCCCGATTCCAAGAGCCGTGCTGTATCACAAAAGCGCCGTTTTTATATTTTTTTGGAAATGCGTCTGCCGTGTAAAAAACCAATCCCAAAGAAGCCGTGTGCGAACCGAGATCAACATCGGGAACGATAGCTTCCTTCAACCTAATGTTTGGCGGAATAGGCACACGCGGATCATAATGGTTGCCCCAATAAGTATAGGGCCAGCCGTAATAGCCGTCTTCCTTTACCGAAGTTAGATAGTCCGGAACTAGATTGTTGCCCAATTCATCCCGCTCGTTCACGGAAGTCCAAAGTGTTTTTGTAGTTGGTTCCCAATCCATCCCCACCGGATTTCTAAGTCCGGAAGCATAAACTTGAAGATCGCTGCCATCAGGATTCATCACGAGAATATTGGCCCGCATTACCTCATATTCCATTCCTTTTTCCCCAACGTTATCGCCGCTGCCAACAGCAATATATATTTTGGAATTATCAGCATTGGCGATAATATTCCGCGTCCAATGCCTATTGACTTCTCCCGCGGGAAGATCGGCAATCTTTTCTCCCATCACGCTAATTTTTGTCTGGTCCGCCTTGTAGGGATAGCGCATCACAGCACCGGTATTTGCAACATACAACCAATCACCAATAACCAGCATTCCGAAAGGCTGGTTAAGTCCTTCTTTTTTGGTGAGCAAAGTTTCGCGCAAATCGGGCATTCCATCATTATTTATGTCACGAAGCAAAGTAATAACATCTGCACTGTGTTTTAAATTATTGGAACCTCCGGCACCAATAATGGTAGCACCAATTTGTTTGAGAATACTGTAGTTGCTGTTGCTTTCGGCCACCAAAACATCGCCGTTTGGAGTAACGTACATCCAACGCGGATTTTCAAAACCATCGGCATATTTGGTTACCGTGAATCCTTCGGGAGCTTTTGGAGTTTCACCTTCTTCCCAACCAATAACGTTGGAATAATTTGAAACCGATTTTGTTCCAAAGGGCTCGGGCAACTGTTTTTCATCTTTAACTTGTGAAAAAAGTGAAAGTGGAACAGCAATTAAAAACAGAAAATAAGTTTTCATAATTAGTATAATTATTTATTTCAAAAAAATATCGATTAGCCCTTTAGGCGCATAATGGCTTTTACATTTACAAATTCTTTTATTCCAAAACCACCGTGCTCTCTTCCATAGCCAGAATCCTTCACTCCGCCAAAAGGCATGTTGGGCTGAGCAAGGCCGAAGCTATTTATATAGACCATTCCCGTGTCAAAATGTTTGCTGGCCAATTCCATTGCTTTCTTTTCGTCTTTTGAAAAAATTCCACCACCAAGACCGAATCTACTATCATTGGCAATTCGCATGGCATCGTCAGTATTTTTAGCCTTTATAAGTGAAGCTACCGGTCCAAAAAGTTCGTCGTCATAAGCTGGCTGGCCAGGTTTTACGTTTTCGAGGACAGTTGCGGGATAAAAGAATCCTTTCCCTTTTGGCATTTCGCCACCGCAGAGAATTTTCGCCCCATTCTTAACGCTTTTTTCCACTTGTTTGTGAAGTGTTTCGCGAAGATCTTCCCGCGCCATGGGTCCTATTTTTGAATCTTTATCGGTTGGGTCGCCGTGTTTCATCTTTTTCATCTGTTCCACAAAGGCATCTCGGAATTCGTTATATACTTTATCAACTACTACGAAGCGTTTTGCGGCGACACAGGTTTCACCGTTGTTGTAAGTTCTTCCCATAACACACATTTTTACCGCTAAGTTTAAATCTGCATCTTCCAAAACGATATATGCGTCATTACTTCCAAGTTCCATCACTGTCTTTTTTAAAGCAGCTCCCGCTTTTTTGGCGATGTCTCTTCCTGCACCCGGACTTCCAGTAAGAGTAACACCGCGAACCAATTTGTGCTTTATAATTTCATCGCTCTGTTTATGTGTTATTTTAAGTACGGTGAAAAGGTTTTTGGGCAGTCCCGCTTTCTCATATATTTTTTTAAGCATTAAAGCCGAACCGGTAACGTTTTCGGCGTGTTTTAGTAAAATACCATTTCCCGCCATTAAGTTGGCAATCGAATAACGAATTACTTGATAGGCGGGAAAATTCCATGGTTGAATACCATAAATTACGCCTACTGGGGAATAAGTAACCAATCCCTTTCCGCCACCGGGAAGTTCGCGTTCTTCGTCTTTCAAACTATCCGGACCGTTTGCCGCCGTCCAATCACAGATTCCTGCACAAAGCTCAACTTCCTGTTTGCCTTGTTTTAGAAGTTTTCCCATCTCATTGGTCATCAGTTTGGAAAGTTGCTCAGTATTTTCCTTTAGCTCCTTCCCGATTGCTTTGATAATCTTGGCCCTTTCTTTGGGTGAAACCATGCGCCAATCCATAAATGCTTTGTGGCATTTTTCAACTGCTTCATCAGCCTGTTTATCTGTCATTATGGTGTATTTCTTAATCTCTTTTCCTGTAGTTGGATTAATTGTAATTAGTTCTTTTTGCTCTTCCTTTTTCATAATCTTTTTCTTTTATAGGAAATATATTATTTTACAACAGAAGTCTCTCTTAAGAAACTGTTATACTTTCGAATAGTAAAAATTGATACGCTTCCAAAGCATTTCAATTTTTATAAATTTGCAATTATGAAACCCGAAATAATTAAAAATATCCGCCCGGCGCGTCCAGAAGATTTTAAACAGGTTGCGCCGCTCATCGTGCAGGCGATGGAAGTTTTGGCGTGTACATTTACAAATACAAAAGAACCTCAAAAAACAATTCCGTTGTTTGAACATTTTTTTCAGCAACCCGCCAATCAGTACAGTTTCGAAAACACACTGGTTTATGAAGAAAATAGCGAAATAGCAGGTTCAATAACGGCTTATGACGGGGCTTTGCTTCCCCTGTATCGCGAACCATTTTTGGAATATATTGCTATCAATTACAACGTAAAAGATTTGGTAATTGAGAACGAAACCTTAAAAGGCGAACTCTATATCGATACTTTGAGCGTTTATTCCAAACATCAGGGAAAAGGAATTGGCAGTAAACTTTTACGGGCCATAAAAGAGCGCGCTGAAAAAGAAGGCCATAAAAAACTGGGGTTATTGGTAGACTTTAAAAACCCCAGCGCCAAAAAATTATATTCGGCATTGGGGTTTGAAACTGTGGGTAAAAAACAACTTGGCAACAGTGTTTACGAACATTTGCAGCTCAAGTTATAAACGTATTTTAAGGATTGTCAACACTGGCATCCCGCGCAAGATCGGCATCGTCTTCCTGTTGACCGATTTTAGTGTCCAAATAAAGCAAGGATTCACTGGTTGCTTTTGGCCCTCCTGCAATTTTTAGTTTGTCCAAAAGATCCATAACGAGGGCTTCCTCTTCAATTTGCTCTTTTACGAACCACTGGCCAAAATTCCATGTAGCCCAATCTTTTTCCTTGAGTGACAGATTTACGATTTCATAAATGGCGTTTGAATTATCAACTTCGTGTTGAAAGGTTTTTTCAAAACATTCCTGCAGGTTTTTCGGATCTTTTGGCGGAGCTGACAAAGCGGTAATTTTTGCTCTTCCGCCACGTTCTTGAATATATTCTATCACTTTCATCATGTGGTTGCGCTCTTCGCCGGAATGTCTAAAAAGTAAATTCGCTACCCCTGAATAGCCTTCACTGTCTGCCCAAATAGCATATGAAAGGTAAATTTGTGCGGCATCTGCTTCCTGTTTTACCTGTTTATTTAAAATGTCTTCAATTGGTTTTGAGAGTCTGTTGGTATCCATAATACTAGTTTTCCCCTAAATTAATTAATGTTACGGACACAGCGTTTTGCCTTAACAGTATGTTAGGGCAATTTTTGAGAAAAAATTAATCCTTTATGAAAATAATTGATTTAATACCGCAAGTGATTTCGGTTTTTGGTAACCCTGAATATGGAAACTGTAATAAGCCAAAACTAACTCCAGCAAGTCGTGTCTACCTTTTTTTGAAAGTTTCACCGTGCTTAGGGTTTCAAGGTTTAGTTCGAAAAAGTTTTTGAAATTTTCTATTTGCTGGCCTTCCAAACAATAGTTGCTCGTGTTTACGGCTTGAAAATTTCCTTCCATTATATTGAAATACTTGGCTTCAATATTCGTGGCATCAGGATAAAAGCCCAAATACATACTTAACTGCAACAAAAAGAAAATATGAAAATTGGCAACCTCATCATTTTGGTCGAGCCACAAGAAAGAGTTTTCCAAAAAACCGTAAAGTTCGGTATTAGCCTCTTCCTCGCGGATGCAATTTTTAAGCATTTCAGACAAAAACATGACCAACCCAGATTTTACAATATCGGTATGTAACGTTTGGTAGGGATGAAAAACTTTTGCTTCCTTAATATATTCAAGGGTTCCCTTGTTTTTATGTTCGGCAATAAGTTCCAATTGGGTGAGCGGCTGAAAATAGGATGCTTTTAGTTTGCCTCTTTTCGATTTTAAAATACTGCGCAGCAAATAACTTTTTATTCCAGCAACTTCGGTAAAACAACTTACAATTAAGTCTGCTTCGGAATATTTTATAGCTGAAAACACTATGGCCTTGGTAGCGACAACCATCAGCGAATAATCATTATTTTGGAGACTTTGGTTTCTACATTATCTTCTGTGGTTACGAGAACCAAATACACCCCTGAGCGCACTTTATATTTTCCAAAAGCCGTGGTGTCCCAAAGTACGCTTCCTCCCTCGGAGGTTTCTTCAAAAACGAGGCTTCCTGTAATATCAGTTATTTTTACATTGGCCTGTGCCGTAAGTCCATCAATGGTTACGTTTCCATTAAACCCAGGCCTCACAGGATTGGGAAATGCATGCACATTTTCAAGATTATCGCTGGGTGCCGTGGCGGTCCCTTTATAGGCCACCAGCCCTTGTGTTGTGGCAAAATACACAACGCCAGTAAATGGATCTATGGCAATATCCTGTACGTTGTTTGTAGGCAATGGCGAATTATCTTTTGTGAACCTGAGCAAAGTTTCCTGCCCGTTGGGAGATAAGTAGAAAACCCCAGAAGTTGCAGTTGCAACCCATTTATTGTTGGAGCCATCCACTTCAATATCGGTTATGGATTGTTCAAATAAAAGTTCCTGTGGCACATCGTCTTCAAGTATAATGATTGCTTGTGATTGAGGAGTTGTTCCTTGTTCAAAAAAGCTGCCGGGACTAAATAACACCCTAAGCCCTTTTAAAGTACCTATCCAAAGTCTATTCTGACTATCAAAAGCAAGAGCACGCACATTGTCCGTTGGCAAATTACCCTCATTTTCCCCTATCTTGTTGAATGAATCTGTAGTTGGATTATATCCTATTACACCGTTTTTATAGGTTCCGAAAAAAATATAATTTTCACGGCTCAGTGCTAATTTTGTCAAAGCCAAATCATTCACGGGATTAAATATAGCCGAAACGTCTGTTTTTTGGAACTGCCCATTGGGGGTTAATTTTATGAGCCCCTCATCTGTTTTACTTTGAAGGAACCAAAGATTTCCTTGATTGTCAAATTGCGAGCCATATAATCTGATTCCTGC
>JBBQUI010000156.1:0-6207 GCA_038212575.1 Flavobacteriales bacterium | reverse complement strand
TTAAAATCGTGCAATGAAATGAAGTAATAATTCTCGCCGTGCTTTTCATCGCGGCGAGCTTCTCGCGAAGTGCACGAAACCGAAAATTCTAAATTGAGATCTTCCTGTTTCAGCAAATGCTGCACTAGGGTGGTTTTTCCGCTGCCAGAAGGTGCCGAAAAAACGATTAATTTACCGCCTTTTTTTGAATCCATTTTATATATTAAAATTTGACCTAAGACTGATTGACGTATGACGGTTGTTTTATAAATTAAATTCAACTACCCACTACCAAACACCCTCTATAAAACATTTAAGGCCTGTTCCTTAATTTTTTCCAATTCGTCTTTCATTTGCACCACAACTTGCTGCATCGGCGCATAATTGGCTTTGCTGCCGATAGTGTTAATTTCGCGGCCAATTTCCTGAGTAATAAACCCTAATTTTTTTCCGTTTGAATCGTGCGATTTTAAAGATTCTTCAAAATACTCTAAATGGTTTTTAAGCCGAACCTTTTCTTCGGTGATGTCGTATTTTTCAAGGTAATAGATTAGTTCCTGCTCAAAACGGTTTTCGTCCACTTTTTCTTTTAACTCCGAAACCGCTTTGCGAAGCTTTTCTTTAACGCCTTCGATTCTCTCTGGATCCAACGCAATAACTTCCTCAAGCAATTTTGAAATAGTTTTAGAACGGTCCATAAAGTCGTTTTCCAGCACCAAACCTTCGTCAGTTCTATATTTGTTGATGGCTTCCAGCGCTTTGTCAATTCCTTTTAAAATAGTTTTATACTCCTTTTCATCAATTTCTTCACGCTCGGTTTTCAAGGCATCGGGCATGCGCACGGCCATTTTTAAAAGCTCAACGGAGTCGCCATTCACCACGTTTGCCAACTGCTTCATGTATTGTTTTACAACGCCTTCGTTTAGCTGGGTGGTAACTTCCTCGCCTGTTACTTCAATATAAAGTGAAAAATCCACTTTTCCACGCTGCAATGATTTTGCAAGCAGGTCGCGAATTTCAAGTTCCTTTTCACGGTAAGCCGAAGGCACGCGCGTGTTGAGGTCGAGCCCTTTGCTGTTGAGCGATTTAATTTCAATGGTAATTGTTTTGGAAGGCAACTGAACAACTTCTTTGCCGTAGCCTGTCATGGATTGGATCATATTCCTGATTTTGTGAAGGGCAAAGGTAATTAATTCTGAATTCTTAATTCTGAATTCAGAATTATAACGAATTGTCGTTTAAAAACTCCAAACTTCTAGCTTCACTGTAATACAATTTATTGGTTTGATGAAAACCCACATGGCCACCGTATTTTGGAATTTCCAAATGAAGGTTTTTCATTTTTGAAGCCAAATCTATGGGGTAGCATTCCGAAGAAAGAAAGCTGTCGTTTTCAGAATTTAAAATATAAAGGGGAATTTGAATATTCGGAAGAAATTGTAGGCTACTGTTTTTTTCATAATAATCAAAAGCATCCTTAAAGCCATGCGCTGGAGCGGTGTAAACATTGTCAAACTCAAAAAGGGAAGTTATTTTTTTGTAATCTTTGGCAGTCATTTTTTCTGGAAAATCCTTCATTTTTGTTTTATATTTTTTCCGAAGATTAATAAGAAACGAATTTCGATACACCCAATTGGAGAAGACATTTAAAGATTCCAAAGAACCTTTCAAACTTAGCGGTGTGGAAATGGCGACGGCTTTTTTTATTTCTTTCGGAAACGTTTCGCGCTCACCCAAATATTTCAAAAGCAAATTTCCCCCCAAACTAAAACCTACCAAATCAATTTCAGTGTATTTATCTTTTTTTAGAATAGAATATATAACAGCTTCCAAATCGTCTGTTTTTCCTGCATTGTAGGATTGGTAGGAAAGATTTGCCTCTCCGCTACAACCTCGGAAATTTATAGATGCGGCATCCCAACCATTTTCGTTTAAAATTTTGGCCTGGCCTTTCATATAGGTTCGCTGGGCGTTTCCTTCCAAACCGTGGAGCAGGACTGCAACTTTCTGTGATGGTTTTTTGGCAAAAGACCAATCAATGTCCATAAAATCGGCATCGGGCAATTGTATCCGTTCGCGTTGTTGGATCAAACTTGGCGAAGGACGAAGTTTCGCAGAATAAATAGTAGAAAAATGTGCGTTTCTGAAAAGTATGGGGGGTTCAAAATTACTGGAAACTAAGGGCATATTTATTTAAAAATTTAAAACGAATTACCTGAAAACAATAGTATCAAAAGAAACCATAGTATCAATAGTATCCCTCTAAAACATTTAACAGAAACTAAACATATTTACTATGCTAGCATAGCAAAAGTACTTTAAATTTGTAGAAAAATTTGAAGATGTACACAAAACAATTTGAAATACGCTGGAGCGATGTTGATGCCAACCGGCACTTGCGCAACAGCGCCTATATAGATTTTATGAGCCATACCCGCATGAGTTTTTTTATGGATAGTGGGTTGGATCTGACGAACTTGAAAAAGCAAAATCTTGGCGCAGTGGCTTTTTATGAGCATATGTTCTATTTCCGTGAAATTTTTCCGGGAACGCCTGTTACGGTTTCGCTTCAATTAAAAGGCTTGTCGGATGACGGAATGTATTTTGAATTTCTACATAATTTTTATGACGAAAACGGAAAAAACTACGCCCGCTGTGAAATGATGGGCGGATGGATTGATTTGAAAGAGCGAAAACTTGTAGGCCTTCCGAAGGATTTTTATGAGAAATTCAACGCACTTAAAAAGACGGATGATTTCAGAATTCTTACTAAAGAGAACACCCGAAAATACAGCCAACGCCCGAAAGATCTTTAATCAGTAAAACTTCGCGCACGTTTTATTGTGGAAAGATAAACACCCAAAAATATCAAGGCTGCTGCGCCTATTCGCAAAGGTGTTAAACTATCTGCGCCAACAATTACCGCAAAAAGCACCGCAATTACAGGTTGCAAATAAATAAACGCGCCAATGGTGGATGGGCTTAATTGTTTCAACGCATAAATATTCAAAAGATAGGTCATAACCGTGGTGCAGATAACGACAAAGCCCAATTTCCAAATAGCATCAATGGGAAGTGAGGTCCATTCCACTTGCGTAAATTCTGAAATTCCGATTGGCAGATTTATTAGAAACGCAAATAGAAAAAGAAATTTCATTAATGTAATGGAACTGTATTTTGACACTAAGGGTTTAATTAAAATCAAATAGATAGAATAAGAGGTTGCGTTCACTATAAACAGTAAGTTGCCGAGCGGAATATTGGGGGCATTGGGTTGCTCCTTTAGACTAAAAAGAATCAAAACCAAAGCTCCGCACAGTCCTAAAAATATACCCAGGCTTTTTACCCAAGTTATTCTTTCTCTTAAAATGAAGGCAGAAAGCACCAATAATAAAACAGGTGAAATTGTAATGATAACCGAACTGTTGATTGGTGTTGAAAGGCTGAGTCCTTTAAAAAAGGCGAGCATATTCAAAACCATTCCGAAGAAAGCGCAGAATATAAAACGGAACCAATCGCGACGCTCTACTTTTTCCGAAGGGAAGAACAGACTTATAATCCAAAAAATCAAGGCTGCACCAGAAACGCGCAACAAAATAAAACCAAACGGCTTTATTACGTCTGGCATCAACCCTTTGGCAATAGTATGGTTTATGCCATAGATAGTGCTGGCAGTAGTTGCCGCCAAAAGCGCAAAGATGCGTTGGTTGGTCAATTGTTATGGATAGATATTTTTGCAGCAGCAACGGTTTTCGGGCTGCTTCCTATAAATATTTCGTCATTGTTGACTATTACGGGACGCTTTAAAAAAGTGTAATGCTCCAAAATGAGACCTTTATAATCTTCTTCCAACAGGTTTTCATCTTTTAAACTTCGCTCTTGATAAAGTTTCGCTCTTCGGCTGAAAAGTTCCTCAAAACTATCAGTTAGATTGAAAAGTTCGTCCAATTCTTCTTCGGTAATGCCCTGCATTTTTAAGTCCTGTTTTATGAATGACGAAGGAATTTCTATTTCGTCCATTACGCGTTTGCAGGTATCACAACTTGATAAATAATATACTTTTTGCATAGTCCAAAATTAATCAATACTTAGGAAAGGCTCGGCCTCTTTTATGGCTATTTTTAGTTCGATGGGTCCATCGGCGTAGCTTGCAATGTCGTATTGGTTGTAAACAAAAATAAGGCTGTCCTGAGTGAAACCGACACTTTCGGGAAGATAGAACTCATCATTTTCAAACCAAAAGCCATTTTCATTAATAGATTGATCTTTTTCTATTTTTTTTTGTGCACGAAACTGTTTTTCCGCGAAAGCAATGAATTCTTTATTGTTTTTAAAAAGCTCTTTTGAAGTAAGTTCCTCCCCAGTTTGTGGGTCAATGTTTAAAAATGAAGTGGTTCCATAACCGTGCGCACCCCCTGTGAATAGGTATTGGCGCATTTCAAAACACAGATGTTTTTTTGAAGAATAAATTTCATTCACCGAGATTTCAGCAAAATATTCCCCAGCCATATCAGAAAATTGTGCTTTATCTGCATTATAAACTTCAATAAAACCTGTAGCCGCTTCTTGAATACTTTTTGCAGTTGGGATGTTGTCTTCGCCCATTAACAAAGAACTAAAGATGAATCTTTTTATTTTTTTATTTATTTTTTCTGAAACATCTTTGTCGCCTATAATTTCAACATAATTGATTGTGATTTCCGGACACTTGCTGTTTTTACATATAGGAAGTTCTTTTTCGGTGAAACTTTCCGAAGAAAACTCAATATTTTTCTCTTGGTTGCAACCCACGCTTATGAGCGCAATCAAAGCCACGACCGTAATTTTGTTATTCATAGGTTAAAAGGAATAGATGGTTAGCTATCACAAACGAAACTCTTGCATTTGCATTTCAAAAGTAATAACTTTAAAATCAGCTATTGTGAAAGTTATATTAAATAGTTGACCCTGGTAAGCCGCGGCGGATGTCAAAAATTTTGGGCCTGTGGGAATTGTGCGCTCGGACTCCTTTTAGGGCGGGCGGGGGGTATAAATAATAATTTTAAATTTTAATATCAATATGAAATTCAACACGAAAACAATTCACGGCGGCCAGCACAATGTAGATCCAGCTTATGGTTCGGTAATGCCGCCAATCTATCAAACTTCAACCTATTCACAAACAACGCCCGGTGGCCACAAAGGTTTTGAGTATTCGCGCAGCGGTAACCCAACACGTGCGGCTTTGGAACGTGCTTTTGCGAGTATTGAAAACGGCGAATTCGGACTTGCCTTCGGAAGCGGTCTTGCAGCAATTGATGCAGTGATGAAGCTTTTGAAACCTGGCGATGAGGTAATTTCCACAAATGATCTTTACGGCGGAACCTATCGATTATTCACAAAGATTTTTGAAGGATTCGGCATAAAGTTTCACTTCATCGGAATGGAAAATGCCGATAAAATTGAAGATTATGTAAATGATAAAACAAAACTGATTTGGGTAGAAACGCCAACCAACCCGATGATGAACATCATCGACATAAAAAAGGCAGCTTCTATTGCAAAAAAGCACAAAGTTCTATTTGCTGTTGACAATACCTTTGCAACGCCATATTTACAACAACCCTTGGAAATGGGCGCAGATATTGTGATGCACAGCGCCACAAAATACCTCGGCGGGCATAGCGATGTGGTTATGGGTGCTTTGGTTGTGAAAGACAAAGACCTTGCGGAAAAATTGTATTTCATCCAGAATGCGAGTGGTGCCGTTTGTGGGCCACAAGATAGTTTTTTGGTTTTGAGAGGATTGAAAACACTTCACATACGTATGCAACGCCATTGCGAAAACGGGAAAGCGGTTGCGGAATATTTGGTGAAGCATCCAAAAATTGAAAAAGTGTATTGGCCAGGTTTTGAAAGCCATCCAAACCATGCAATTGCAAAAGAGCAAATGAATGATTTTGGCGGAATGATTTCATTTGTTACCAAAGGAAATAATTATGAAGAAGCCATTAAAATTGTAGAAAATTTGAAAATTTTCACCTTGGCTGAAAGCCTTGGTGGTGTAGAAAGTCTTGCAGGGCATCCAGCGAGTATGACGCACGCCAGTATTCCAAAAGAGGAGCGTGAAAAAACTGGAATTGTAGATTCACTAATTCGTCTTTCTGTGGGTATTGAAGATGTAGAAGATTTGATTGCAGATTTGAAGCAGGCGATTGGATAATTTTTTAGTTATAATTAAAAAACTTC
>JBBQUI010000155.1:0-6229 GCA_038212575.1 Flavobacteriales bacterium | reverse complement strand
TTTCTGCCGAAGCCCTAAAGCTTGCCCAACAACTCAAAAATTTAAATTTTGAAGGGGACGCCCATTGGAATTTTGGCGCCTTTTACCTCAAAAGCAAAAAATACGACAGCAGTTATTTTCATTACCACAGGGCCTATAAACATTATACGGCAGCAAATAATAAATATTACACTGGCAAAATGCTTTATAATATGGCTTACGTTTCAAGCCTGGTCAACGATTATACGGGTGCCGAAATACATCTCTTTCAAGCCATCTCTATTTTTGAGAATGAAAATAAATATAAACAACTATATCGCTCCTACAACTTGTTGGGCACTATTGCCGATGATCTTGGCGAATTTAAAAATGCTATTATATACTATAAAAAAGCCGAAGACTTTATTGATAAAATAGAGAACCCCCAGTTTGAGCAGATTGAAAATTGGAATAATATGGGAGTGGTGTATCACGAAATGGAAAATTATAAAGAGGCCGTTAACTATTTTAATAAAGGGTTGCTTGCAGGAGATATAAAAAGTCAACGACCTTCCCTCTTTGCAAAATTATTGGACAACAAAGCCTTTAGTGAATTTATGGAGTATCCGCAGCCTGCCCAACTTTCCGCAATGTTATTAGCTTTAGGTATTAGGGACAGTCTTGCCGATACAAAAGGGGCTATCATAAACCGAATCCATATAGCAAAGTATTATGCAAAACAAGGTGACACCACCCAAGCAATACAATATTCCCATCAGGCTCTGGCCTTAGCATCAAGTAGTCAATTGAATAGGGATATACTCAATACCTTGGAATTAATGGCAACGATAAGCCCTACTAACAGTTCCGCATTTTACAAAATGCATATAGAGCTTGACAAGGAACTCAGCAGCAAGGAGCGACAAATCCGCAATAAGTTTACTGCCATCCGTTACGAAACAGAAAAATATATACATCAGAATGAAAAACTTTTTAAGGAGCGCTCTTGGATTATTTCAGTAGGTATTTCATTAATGCTCATTCTCTTACTCATCTATTGGAACACCCGACAGAGAGCAAAAAACAAGGAACTACTCTATGAACGGGAGCAACAACAGTACAATGAAGACATGTTTTTAATGGCAATGGAAAACAAAACTACATTGGAACGGGGCCGAAGTCAGGAGCGGCTACGCATATCAGAAGAATTACACGATGGCATATTGGCACGCCTATTTGCCATACGTTTTAAATGGTCTTTTATAGCATTAAAAGGAAGTGCTAAAAGTCTTGAACAGCACAATAATTCGATTGCCATGCTAACCGAAATTGAAACTGAAATACGGAATATTTCACACGACCTTAGGAATGACCTTATATGGGAGGAACTCGGTTTTAAACATGAAATTGAAAATTGCATTAAAGAGCGGAGCGAAATTGGAAGCTTTAGTACATCCCTAAGATATGAGGGGACAGAAGATTGGGAGCGTTTAGATTATCTGCATAAAATCAATATTTGCAGAATATTGGACGAAATACTCCAAAACGTAATAAAGCATGCTTGTGCCACCCAGGTAGCTATTACCTTTTTGGTGGAGGAGCATATTTTCTTTATTTCCGTTAGCGATAATGGGGACGGATTTAATCTGCGATTTGCCAAAAAGGGTATTGGGTTAAAGAATTTAGAAGACAGAGCAAAAAAACTAAATGGGAAACTGAAAGTAATTTCTAGGGTTGGGATTGGAACCACCGTTGAAATTAAATTTTCAAAAAATATTTAGAAAATGGAACGAAAAAACATAAACGTTTTAATGGTAGATGACCACAAAATGACTTTGGTTGGTTATTCCAGTGCGCTAGAGGCATTAAATCAGGAAGATTGCGAATACATTTTTAAGATACAACACGCCACCACTTTTGAAGAGGCACTATACAAGCTAAACGAAACTTTTAATTACCGACCACTGCATTTGGTATTTTTAGACATTCAAATGCCCAAGCACACTGATAAAAAATACCAAACTGGTGAGGATTTGGGCATAGAGATCAGGAAGCGATTTCCAAAGACCAAGATAATTGTTATTACTACTTTCGACAACAATTTACTAATCCCAAATTTATTGGAGAGTATCAATCCGGAGGGACTGATGATAAAAAGCGATGTAACGCCATCCAACTTTCCTCAGGCTGTACTAGATGTTTTGGAAGACCCGCCCTATTACAGTAAAACCGTCACGAAATATTTGAGGAAGCAACAGTTTATAAAATATCATCTGGATAGATGGGATAGGCTAATGCTCTATTATATCTCTGTAGGCAAGTTGACCAAAGATTTGCCGAACTATATCCCACTTTCCATAGCGGGTATTGAAAAACGAAAAAAGCGTTTGAAGGAAATTTTTGAAGTTGAGGAAGGCAATGATATTGACCTCGTAATGCGTGCTAGGGATAAGGGGTTTATATAGTGGCCGATGGCCTCGATACAATCCCGAAGCGAGTTCGGGATCACTCGGTCACCAGTCACGATTTTGATATAGGCCATTAGCGAGGATGCCCGCGCTAGTTCAGGGTATTTCCCAGATTAGATTGGGAGGTTTTTTTTATATACTTTACGCCCGATTTCTACTCTTTCCTTTTTTATATTTCCGTCCATACCACAATAAAATTCCCGTAACAGGAAGACTTGCTATGAGTAAGCTTGCAAGAAAGGCAATTATTTTACCCGCAATTCCACCTATGGCACCAATGTGTATGTCATAATTCATACGTAGTATTTTATCGGCGAGCTTTGCGTCTTTGTATTTTCCGTAGATTCCGGGGGTTTCAATTTCTTCCAAGGTGATTTGGTCAAAAAAACGATAGTCGGCATCATAATATAAGCCCTCGCTATTAGACACTTCCACATAAATGCTTTCTTCGGGGGTCTTTGGATAATGCAATTCATAAGCTGTTGCATTTGGCGATTCCTTTTGAAGTTTTACAATCAAATAATCCATAGGTACAATGCTATCAGTATTGGTAGCAGTACTTTGGTTTTCAGGAATGATAAAGTGTGCTTCCTTTTCGCCACCAACCGATTTATACACCACATATTGCAACCAATTATAGGACATCACCGATCCTGTTAATGCCAGAATCAAAGCGAGCGCGCATACGTAAAAACCTATTATGGAGTGTAGATCGAAATTCTTTCGTTTCCATTTGGTACTTTTCTTCCAATCAAATTTAATGCGTTGTTTTAGGTTTTTGCGCTTTTTGGGAAGCCATAAAATAAAGCCTGAAATAATGATAAGAATAAAAATCAATATGGAGGCTCCCACCACTTGTTCCCCTATTTGTTTAGGAAGCCATAAACGCAGGTGTCCTTTTAGGATAAACGGAAAGAAACCGGAGAGATGATCATCAACCTGAATGACCTTCCCGGAATACGGATTTAGAAATACACTTTGGTAAAATTCGGGCTCCGGGTCATAAAAAATAACCTCAATAGCATCATCTGGCTTTTTAAAGAGCGTACCGTGAATTGTTTGGTTGGGAAATACCGCCGTGGCTATATCTTTCGCTTCGGTTGGCGTTAAGATGGCCGTTTCTTGCGGTTCAACTTTTTTATAGTCATCGTAAAGACTTTCAATTTCTTCACGAAACGCCCAACAACAGCCCGTAATGGCTACAACAAATACTACTAGGCCTGTAGTTAATCCTAATATTTTATGAAGTTGGAATATGGTTTTTTTAAAGGTCATAGAAGTGATTTAAAAAAAGGGCAACCCTATACAGCATTGCCCTTTTAGTTGCTAATTAAAACTTATAGGAAATATTAGCCAGCAGTGCTCTTGGCATCTGTGGATTAATGGTAGACCAGCCCTTGTAATATTCCTCATTAAGGGCATTGTTTAATTTTAAACCAATTCTGTACTTATTAGCCTGGTAAAAAATGGAAGCATTTATTACGGTATAACTTGGCAAAATAAATTCCCCAGTAGATTCGTAGTTAATAGCAAAACTTTCACTGGCGCCATTAAGCCCAGCCCCTACTCCAAAGCCATCGAGTTTTCCCGATTGGAATTCATAGCTTGCCCAAAAATTGTAAAGCGTTTCCGGTCCAGCTTCCAGGGGACGTTTGTTTAGGATTTCGGTATTGTCAGATTTGGTGGTTTCGCTATCATTGTTGCTGTAGCCTGCACGAATGTTTAAACCTGGAATGGGGTTGGCGTTGATTTCAATTTCAAAACCTTTACTAACCACTTCCCCACCCTGTATTTTATTGAAAGGCGATGATGGATCTGTAATTACACGGTCTTTAACCTTAATGTGGTAATAACTTACAGTAGCGTTTAATTTGTTGTTGAAAAGATTTGTCTTTACTCCAAACTCCAATTGGTTCGCTTGTTCGGGATCAAAAGTCTTTATTGTTTGTGGACCTTCATCTGGGTTTCCTACCAATTGGGGAGCCACGTTTGTAAAGCCATTTTGGTAGTTTGCAAACAAAGATAACTTTTCGGCTATTGGTTGGAACAACAATCCAAATTTTGGAGAAAAGGTAGTTTGATCGAAATCATCTTCAGTAGTGGTTAGATCGCCTTCGTTGTCAAATCTGTCCAAGCGCAAACCTACCATTGCGGAAAGCTGATCTGTAATGTTTAAAACATCTGAGGCATAAATACTATAGATATGATATTTGGATTTGTTGTTTCCCACTGCCTGTGAGGACAAGACCTCATCCACAGCAGCAGTGGAAAGCGGGAATAAATCGGTTTCAACCTCAGGGGTAAATGGGTTGTCGCCATTGGCACCTCCCTCGGGAGTTATATTGCCATAAAAGGCATAAGCAGTTCCATTGTCGGTTTGGGTAGCATTGAAATAATCCAAGCCGATAACCACTCTGTTTCGAAGTGAAGCAATTTTAAAATCACCTATAAAGTTTTGTTGGATATCTGTAGTTTGTGTATTGGCATTTTGCTTGTTGATGAAACGGGAAAAAGTATCATTCTTTAAGATACCATAGTCAAATAAGTATGAATAATAACCGGTTGTGGAAGTAGAACTTTTTGATAGTAGGGTTTGTGATTCCCATGTATCGGACAGCTTGTAATCCATTTCAATGCGGTAGTTCTGGTTTGGATTTTTAAGTGTTAAATCATTGCTGGTAAAGGATAGCTTATTGTTGTAGCCCAGTTCTTCCAGGTTGTTTGCTTCGGTGGGAGCGCTTCTGTTTAGGAACAAAAACATAGGGTTGGTTTGTTCAGCCTGGGTTATTTCAGCGTATAGCGAAAAGGAAAGCCTATTGTTTACCTTATAGGAAAGTGAGGGCGCTACAAAAAAAGATTTTCTAAAGCCCGCATCCTGAAAACTTTGCTCGGAGGTATAGGCTGTATTTATTCTAAAATAAAGGTTGTCATCCTTGCTTAGTGCCGTATTGAAATCGCCTATTATTTGGTTTAACCCATAGGTGCCGGAAGTAAATGAAAGCTCCCCTCCTGTTCCAACATATGGTTTTTTGGTAACCACATTTATAAGGCCCCCATACGAGCTTACTGCATTCCCGAATAATGTAGCCGAAGGACCTTTTAAAACTTCAATGCGCTCCACGTTTGCAGGATTAATGGTACCGTTGGTTAGGCCGGGCAACCCATTTACCAATTGTGGTTGTACCGAAAACCCGCGAAGGGAATAATATCCTGCCCCATCGCCTCCACGGCCTGTGGAAGCCCAAAGTTGTTCCACTCCAGTTGCATTTTTTAGGGCATCGTCAAAATTTGTAATCACTTGCGATTCTAAAAGTTCGGTGGTTATGGTACTATAAACCTGTGTGTTTTCTATATCCTTTAAAGGAAGTTTGGACACATATGCCGTTTGCTTTCTTGAGAATTTATTGGTGCGCTCCCCTTCTATGACCACTTCGTTTAGAATTTCGTTTCCTTCATAAAGTGTTATAGTATTTAGTTCCAGATTTTGATTATTGGCTAGTGAGAAATTTATTTCCCTTGTTTTAAATCCTAAATAGGAAATGGAAAGAGTATAGCTGCCTTTAGCTAAATTTTCAATTTTAAAGCTTCCATCGTCATTGGATTGCGTTCCTTTTGCAGAATTCTTGACAGCGACATTGACTCCCATAATTGGGTTTTGATTATTATCTTTTATAGTTCCGGATAAAGAAGCATTTTGTGAAAAAGCGTAATTGGTAAAAAGGAATAATGAGAGGATGATTAGTTGGTTTTTCATTGTTGTTTTATTTAGACTAATTATAAATAGTAATTTTCAACAAATATAT
>JBBQUI010000154.1:0-6236 GCA_038212575.1 Flavobacteriales bacterium | reverse complement strand
TTATTCCTTTATAGGTTATATTGGCTTTATTTTTTATTATTCACTCTTTAAAAGCCAAATTAAATTTAATTCCAGTTTAGGGAGGTATAAATTATTCCCAATAATATTTTTTCTTCCTAATTTACACTTTTGGTCTGTTGGTATTGGAAAAGATACTTTACTCTTCTTCTGTATCGGAATGTTTTTCTATTCAATGCAAGTTCCAAATAAAAATATAGGTAAGATAGTCTTTTCCTTGGTTTTATCTTATTTCATTCGTCCTCATCTAGCCGTATTTATGCTAGCATCAATGGGCTTAGGGTATGTTTTGTCTGGAAATTTAAAATTGTACCAAAAGATTTTTTTAGCACTTTTTACATTGGGAATATTTTTTTTATTATTTGATAACATAATGGCTTATTTGAAACTGGAAAGTCTCGATTCAGATTCAATCAATCAATTTTCAGCGGATCGATCCTCAGATTTAAGTCTATCACACACAGGATCTGCAGTTGATATATCGAAATATCCATTCCCACTCAAAATTTTTACTTTTTTATATAGACCTTTATTTTTTGATATTAACGGCATTCTAGCAATTTTTGCATCATTTGAAAATTTATTGTTACTATTATTAAGTTGGAAACTGTTTCGGTTAAACCCCATCAAAATATTTAATGCAGGAAATTATATGGTAAAATCCCTTTTTATATTTTTGATTATTGGCACGCTTTCCTTTTCCCTAATTTTAGGAAATTTGGGGATCATGCTTAGACAAAAAAATATGTTTGTACCCGCCCTTCTTTTTATATGCCTTTGGGGGCTTTCCTATTCATACCAACAAAAACAGGCCCGAAGAAAACCGGGTTGACTTTTCAACGGAAAATCCGTTATGGATGTAAGAAGTTATTCACCCTCAATTAAACTATGGCTCCCCAGAAACCCATAAAAATCCTTCACGTAATAAACAGCCTCGCCACCGGGGGGGCCGAGCGACTATTGGGGGAAATGGCTCCGCGCCTTAGTGAAGCGGGAATAAAAGTAGATGTACTCTTGCTTAACGATGCTCCCTTTCCGTTTTTGGAAGAGCTTAGAACACACAAACAGGTAACTGTTTTTACAGTCGGGAAGCACAGTATCTACAATCCCATTTTTATTTTAAAGATTGTTCCCTTGCTTAAAAAATACAACTTGGTGCACGTACACTTATTTCCATCGCTTTATTGGGTAGCAATAGCCAAAATGATTTCGTTTTCAAAAACAAAACTGTTATATACGGAGCACAGTACTACCAACAAACGCCGCGACCACCCTTTCTTAACTTGGACAGATAGAATTATATATAGGCAATATTCAAAAATTGTCACCATATCCACAGAAGTGAAACTGGCCCTTATAAAACATGTTAAAATAAAAAGCTCCCGATTTGTTACCATTGTAAATGGGGTAGATCTGGACAAAATACAAAATGCGGTTGCTGCGGACAGCAGTGAGTTTATAAAAGATAAGGCCGTAAAAATAATCATTCAAGTCTCCCGCTTTACTCGCCAAAAGGATCAGGAAACATTAATCAGGGCTATACCGTTTATCAAGAAGCCCGTTAAATTATTATTGGTAGGCCAGGGCAACAAGATGGAAGAAATGAAAGCGCTGGTGGATTCATTGGAACTGAATGAAAAGGTGATTTTCCTCGGGATTAGAACCGATGTGCCAAATTTATTGAAAATGGCGGATGTTGCGGTTTTGTCATCCCACTATGAGGGTTTATCTTTATCGGGTTTGGAGGCCATGGCATCTGGGACCCCGTTGGTTGCCTCCAATGTTCCGGGGCTGTCAAATCTTGTTTTTGGGGCGGGAATATTGTTTAGCCACAAAGAGGAAACCGATCTTGCCACCAAAATTAACAGGTTGTTGAGAGATAGTGCATATTACGGGCAAATATCGAAAAGTTGTATGGTAAGGGCGAAAAAATACAGTATTGAAAAAATGGTGACCAGCCATCTTAAACTATACAACCAATTATGGAACGGAAAGGCTTAATACGGATTACCACCATCCCGCTTTCCCTCGAAAAACTTCTTGAGGGGCAACTGGCATATATGAATACCCACTTTGAGGTGGTTGCCATTTCAGCGGAAGCCGAAAGATTGGAAAGCTATGCAAAGAAGGAGGGGGTGCGTTTTTTTCCGTTGGAACTCACAAGAAAAATTACCCCAGTAAAGGATATAGTTGCTGTTTTTAAATTATACCGTTTTTTAAAAAAAGAAAAACCATCCATAGTCCATACCCATACTCCAAAGGCTGGCATAGTGGGGATGATGGCGGCGTGGTTGGCTGGAGTGCCAAACAGGATGCACACTGTTGCAGGGCTTCCATTGATGGAAACCAGCGGGCTTAAAAGACTGATACTAAATTTTGTGGAAAAGGCTACCTATGGCTTTGCTACCAAAGTGTATCCAAACTCAAAAGGGCTTTATGATTTTATAGTTGCAGAAAAACTTGCCAAACCCGAAAAACTTAAAATATTAGGGCAGGGCAGTAGTAATGGGATTGATACAGCCTATTTTAATACTGAGCTATATAATCAAAAAGCCAAAATAAAATTACGGGAAGAATTGAATATTCCTGAAACAGCTTTTGTGTTTGTTTTTGTAGGTAGGCTTGTGGGAGATAAAGGGATTAATGAGTTGGTGGAAGCTTTTGCAAAATTAAATTCAGAATTCATAATTCAGAATTCAAAATTATTACTGGTTGGTCCTTTTGAGGGGGGGCTAGATCCATTGAAGCCGGAGACAATCAGTGCGATTGAAAGCAATCCTAATATTATTTCTATTGGATACCAGAATGACGTGCGTCCTTATTTTGCCGCGTCAGATGCCTTGGTTTTTCCTAGTTATCGCGAAGGTTTTCCCAATGTTGTAATGCAAGCTGGGGCGATGGGATTACCTTCTATTGTAAGTGACATTAATGGTTGTAACGAAATTATAATTCCAAATGTAAATGGATTAATTATTCCTTCTAAAAATACAGAAGCCTTGGAAGAAGCGATGCAGTTATTGTCAAGTGATTTTGAATTGTATAATCGCTTTAAAAGCAATGCGAGAATCCAAATAACCAGCCGCTTTGAACGGCAGAAGTTTTGGAACGCTTTGCTGGAGGAGTATCGGAAATGTATAAATAACTGATAACAGTTCTCCCCTATAGGGGCGGGGGGTAAAGCTTCATCTGACCCCGGCCCTAAAGGGTGCCTTTGGATATTGCTGGGTTTGGATTCTCCTTTTAACATAGCAAAGGATAAAATAAGTTTTGTTGGTCTATACATCCTTATAGCCGATTTTGTTTTAAAAAAGACAAGTATTTTAATATCCAGACTTTTTTCCCTTTTATGATAATTGATTCCGTAAAAGTTGCGCTTTTTTTGGATTTGATTCCGAAAAAGTTTTACTTTTGTTTTTTACTTACACATGATACAGCGCAGTTTAGAGGTTACGTTAAAGAAGCAACTTTTTAAAGGTAAGGCCATTTTGGTCATGGGGCCACGGCAGGTAGGCAAGACCACTTTGCTAAAGAAAATGTTTTTGGGTAACGAAGAGATGATCTGGTTGAACGGAGATGAACTCGATATACAAAACCTATTTGAAGGCGTTTCGGCAGACAGATTTAAGGCCATCATAGGCAAAAAAAAGATAGTGATAATTGATGAGGCGCAACGTATCAAAGACATTGGGTTGCGTTTAAAATTAATAACAGATACATTGCCAGAAGTACAGCTTATCGCCACAGGAAGTTCATCTTTTGAATTGGCAAACAGTGCAAATGAACCATTGACTGGGCGAAAGTGGGAATATAAACTTTACCCACTTTCCTTTTCTGAAATGGTGGAGCACCACGGGTTGCTGGAAGAGCGGCGCTTACTGCCACACCGGCTTTTATATGGTTATTATCCTGAAGTGGTAAAACAGCAGGGAAATGAGAAGGAATTGCTAAAACAATTAACGGAAAGTTATCTATATAAAGATGTTTTAATGCTGGAAACCATAAAAAAACCCGAAAAACTGGTGAAGTTGTTACAAGGCTTGGCGCTTCAGGTTGGTTCCCAAGTGTCTTATAATGAATTGGGTCAACTTTGTGGGCTTGATTCAAAGACCGTTGAAAAATATATTACGGTATTAGAGCAGACTTACGTCGTTTTTAAGTTGAGTTCGTTTAGCCGTAACGTTCGCAATGAGTTAAAGAACAGCAAGAAAATATACTTTTATGACAATGGCATTCGCAATGCGCTTATCGCCAACTTTAATCAGGTTGAAAACAGGACAGACGTAGGTGCGCTTTGGGAGAATTTCCTAATTTCTGAACGCATTAAATATTTGGATTATAACGGGAAATGGGTCAATTATTGGTTTTGGAGGACAAAGGATCAAAAAGAACTGGATTTTATTGAAGAGACCGATGGCCAGATTACGGGATATGAGTTTAAATGGAATTCTAGGAGCAATGTAAAAATCCCCAAACAGTTCACTACTAACTATCCTAATGCGGAAGTAAAAATAATAACCCAAGCAAACTTTGATAGCTTTATACTTTAGCCCCATGTATAAAACCACCATAAAGCCACTAATGGATTTCCTTTTCGCAGTTTTTGTGCTTCTTTTGCTACTTCCCATATTTGTAATAGTTACGGTATGGCTATATTTCGCCAATAATGGGAAACCATTTTTCCATCAGTCACGTCCGGGTAAAAATGGACGAATCTTTAATATCGTCAAGTATAAGACCATGACCGATGCGAAGGATGCGAACGGTAATCTTTTGCCAGATGCAGATCGGCTTACAACCATTGGTAAATTTGTTCGCAAAACCTCTTTGGACGAGCTACCGCAATTGCTAAATGTATTAAAGGGAGATATGAGCTTTGTGGGACCACGACCCTTATTGCCGGAATATTTACCTTTGTACAATGAAATCCAACGAAGACGACACGATGTAAAACCTGGAATTACAGGATGGGCACAGGTAAATGGTCGCAATGCCATTCCTTGGCAACAGAAGTTTGAATATGACGTTTGGTATGTGAAGCATCAAAGTTTTTTATTGGATTTGCGCATTCTTTTTATGACAGTAAAAAAAGTATTTAAAAGCGATGGAATCAGCCAAGAAGGTCAAGTTACTGCGGAAGTATTTAAAGGTAATGATTAAATCGGTTGTCGGTTGTTGGTTGTCTCCACCTACGCTGAAAAAGCTATGGTGGACAAGTGTTGTTGGTTGTCTCCACCTACGCTGAAAAAGCTATGGTGGACAAATGTTGTTGGTTCTTTATTTGGATCAATTTGATTTATCGTGTAACGTGAAACTTAATTCTTAATTCCTGAAAAATGATATTATTCGGAGCCAGTGGGCATTGTAAATCGGTTATAGATATAGCAGAATCAATTGGAGAGTCAATTCAACTTATTTATGACGATAATCCAAGAGCTGAAGCTGTATGCCATATACCGGTTAAAAAATATGCGGAAGGCATTTCTGGTTTAAACGATACTTGGATTATCTCGATTGGCGACAATGCGAAACGGAAAGAGGTAAGCAAAAGATTACCGTCTAATTTTGGACTTTTGGTTCACTGTACCGCAAGTGTATCATCTTGGGCTTCGGTGGGAAATGGAACTACAATAATGGCAAAGGTAGTTATTAATGCTTGTGCCAGTATTGGGCTACATTGTATCATTAATTCGGCCGCGGTTATAGAACACGATTGTAAGGTTGGTGATTTTGTTCACATTTCGCCCAATGTTAGCTTAGCTGGAGATGTTTCAGTAGGGGAAGGAACACATATTGGAATTGGCGCTTGCGTTTTACCGGGAATCAATATAGGCAAATGGGCTACAATCGGTGCCGGGGCAGTAATAATAAATGACGTTCCCGATGGTGCAGTTGTAGTTGGTAATCCTGGACGAATTATAAAGAGGAAATAGAAATTTGTTAATTGTTAATTCGGGATTTGTTAATTCGGTACTTCGACTGCCTTTTATCTACTCTCAGGACTAATAATCAATAATTAATAATTCCTACAGCTTAAAGCCGAAAACCATATTCGTGATTCGTTGTTTCGGCTACACTCAGTTTGTCAAAATTTATAATTTGGTAATCGGATTCGAATCTCAGTATAGGAGCGACCCCTTCCGTCAGCTGGATTGTTAATTTAAAATGCAATCATTTTTTTTCCCAGCTGCCACCTTCCCCTGTAAGAGTGTTCTGAGTTT
>JBBQUI010000153.1:0-6254 GCA_038212575.1 Flavobacteriales bacterium | reverse complement strand
CTCGTTAACTTCTTTTACTGTTAGGTTAACCAATTTTTCTGCGAAATCTTTCAAATCTGCCATTTCTATCGTTTTTAAAAATAATTGTGTTTATATAAATTAATTAGTGCTAAATGAAATTTTATCCTTCTCTTTCGGATAGGGTTTTAACAAGTCCTGCGATTGTGTTACCACCACTCTTAAGAGCTGAAATAACGTTTTTAGCAGGCGATTGCAACAACCCGATAATCTCTCCAACAAGTTCGTCCTTAGATTTAAGGTTAACCAAATTATCCAATTGATCATCACCTACGTAAATAGATTCTTGGATAAATGCTCCTTTCAATAAAGGCTTATCAGATTTTCTTCTGAATTCTTTAATTACCTTGGCAGGCGCGTTACCAGTTTCAGAAAACATTAAAGAAGTATTTCCTTTAAGTATTCCTGTTAATTCTCCAAAGTCTTTATCTGAACTCTCCATTGCTTTTTTAAGCAATGTGTTCTTAACAACCGCTAACTGAACACCTGCTTTGAAACAAGCACGGCGAAGGTTGGAAGTGTTCCCTGCGTCAAGACCTGAAATGTCTGCCAAATAGATATTGGCATTATCAGACAACTGCGCAGTCAACGTTTCAATTACTTGTGATTTTTCTTCTCTTGTCATAATTTCCAGTTTTTACTGCTCAGTAAACCTTTTAGTGTCAACTTCAACTCCTGGGCTCATTGTGCTAGACATATAGATGCTCTTTATGTAAATACCTTTTGACGCCTGAGGCTTAAGTTTAACGAGGGTTGTTAATAATTCTCTTGCGTTTCCGGCAATTTTCTCGGCATCAAAAGATGCTTTTCCGATTGCTGCATGCACTATACCAGTTTTATCAACTTTAAAGTCGATTTTACCAGCTTTTACATCTGAAACTGCTTTAGCAACGTCCATTGTTACTGTACCTGTTTTTGGGTTTGGCATAAGGCCACGTGGCCCTAATATACGCCCTAAAGGACCTAATTTACCCATTACGCTTGGCATAGTTACAATTACGTCAACATCTGTCCATCCTCCTTTAATTTTATCGAGGTACTCATCAAGACCTACGTAGTCTGCTCCTGCTTCCTTAGCTTCGGCTTCCTTATCTGGAGTTACCAATGCCAATACTTTTACGTCCTTACCTGTTCCGTGTGGAAGGGTAACAACGCCTCTAACCATTTGGTTCGCTTTACGTGGATCCACGTTAAGACGTACCGCAAGGTCAACGGAAGCATCAAACTTTACGCTGGTGATTTCTTTTATTAAAGCAGAAGCTTCAGCTACGGTATAGGTTCTATCCTCTACCTTAAGTTTAGCTTCCTTTTGCTTTTTAGTTAATTGTGCCATTTTATAGATTCTTTTTCAGATTAAAAAGGTGCATCACCTTTTACTTTAACTCCCATAGAACGTGCAGTACCAGCTACCATTTTCATAGCAGACTCTACGGTAAATGCATTAAGATCGGGCATTTTATCTTCCGCGATCATTTTAATTTGGTCCCAAGAGATAGTGGCTACTTTTTTTGCGTGTGGTTCACCGGAGCCTTTTTTTACTTTCGCAGCTTCAAGTATTTGTACCGCAGCTGGTGGGGTTTTAATAACAAAATCGAAAGATTTGTCTTTATAAACCGTGATCGCTACTGGCAATACCTTCCCTTGCTTATCCTGGGTTCTAGCGTTGAATTGCTTACAGAACTCCATAATGTTAACACCGGCAGCACCAAGAGCAGGTCCAACTGGTGGTGATGGATTAGCAGCACCTCCACGAACTTGCAACTTAACTACTTTACTGATTTCTTTTGCCATTTCTAATTTTTAATGTGGTTTTTCAAAAGTGGAAGCCTCTGATAAAACCTATTAAGCGTAACAATTAAACTTTTTCTACTTGCATATAGCTTAATTCCAATGGTGTTTTTCTTCCGAAAATCTTAACCATTACCTCAAGCTTGCGTTTTTCTTCATTTATTTTTTCTACGGTTCCGTTAAATCCGTTGAACGGTCCGTCTATTACTTTTACGGTTTCGCCTGTTATAAAAGGGATGTTTACATTATCATCTTTCACAGAAAGCTCATCTACCTTACCTAACATTCTGTTTACTTCAGACTGTCTAAGAGGCACCGGATCTCCGCCTTTCACTTCACCCAAAAACCCAATAACACCGTTTATTGATTTTATAATGTGTGGAACTTCACCACCCAAGTTTGCCTGTATCATTATGTATCCGGGAAAGTAAACACGTTCTTTGTTCACTTTTTTTCCGTTACGTATCTGTATTACTTTTTCAGTGGGTACGAGCACCTGATCAATATAATCTTCAAGCTCCAATCGTTTTATCTCTGTTTCGATATACGATTTGATCTTGTTTTCCTGTCCACTTACTGAACGGACTACATACCACTTTTTTGTACTTGTTGTTTCGGTCATTGCTTACGACTTGATCCAATCAAAATATAAACCTACCACTTTGCTAAAAACGGTATCTACACCCCAAACCGCCAAGGCCAACAAAACAGAAAATACTGCTACAATAACAGTTAACTTCTGTGCTTCTGCCCAAGTAGGCCAAGTAACGTGGTTCTTAAGTTCTTTATACGATTCTGAAATATAGTTTACCATTTTGTCGCAGTTTAAAATTCTATAGATGCTTTTAACAGTTTCTCGTCTTTAGCAAGGGTTGAGAGGCTTCCTTCGACTTCGTTATCACTTCGCTCAGGATGAACTTCTCGCCTCAATGCAATTCATTATTTCAATTTAGCACGGATTGAGAGGCTCCCTTCGACTTCGTTATCACTTCGCTCAGGACAGGCTTCTCGCCTCAATGCAATTCAATATTCCAATTTAGCACGGGTTGAGAGGCTCGAACTCCCGACACCTGGTTTTGGAGACCAGTGCTCTACCAACTGAGCTAAACCCGTTTGTTAGGATCAGCACCTTTAAGGCGATACGCTAAACCCGCTATAAAAGCCAAGGTATCCGCCGCGGCGGACACCCAGTGCTTTCAATTATATGATAATTAGTCTAAAATTTCAGTTACCTGACCTGCACCAACAGTACGTCCACCTTCACGAATCGCAAAACGAAGACCTACGTTCATTGCGATAGCTTGAAGCAATTCAACGTGAATAGTCAAGTTATCACCAGGCATTACCATTTCAACACCATCAGGAAGCATAATTGTTCCTGTTACATCAGTTGTACGAACGTAGAACTGTGGACGGTAGTTGTTGTGGAATGGAGTGTGACGTCCACCTTCTTCTTTTTTAAGGATGTAAACCTCAGCTTTGAATTTTGCGTGTGGAGTTACAGATCCTTTTTTACAGATAACCATACCACGGCTTATATCACTCTTTTCAATACCTCTCAAAAGGATACCTACATTATCTCCAGCTTCACCTCTATTAAGGATTTTACGGAACATCTCAACTCCAGTAACGGTAGAAGTTAATTTTTCAGCACCCATACCAATGATGTCAACAACATCACCTGTGTTTGCAATTCCGGTTTCGATACGTCCTGTTGCAACAGTACCACGACCAGTAATAGAGAATACATCCTCAATAGGCATTAGGAAAGGTTTATCAACATCACGAGTTGGAAGTTCGATCCAAGTGTCAACAGCCTCCATCAATTGGAGAACTGTATCAACCCATTTTTGCTCACCGTTAAGTGCACCAAGTGCAGAACCAGCAATTACAGGTCCATTATCACCATCATACTCGTAGAAGTTAAGAAGATCGCGGATCTCCATTTCAACTAGTTCAAGCAATTCCTCATCATCAACCATATCCACTTTGTTCATGAATACAACCATACGTGGAATACCTACTTGGCGACCAAGAAGGATGTGCTCACGTGTTTGTGGCATTGGCCCGTCTGTAGCGGCAACAACTAGAATAGCACCGTCCATTTGGGCAGCACCAGTAACCATGTTCTTAACGTAATCCGCGTGACCAGGACAGTCAACGTGTGCGTAGTGACGGTTAGCTGTTTGGTACTCTACGTGTGAAGAGTTGATTGTTATACCTCTTTCTTTCTCCTCTGGAGCGTTATCAATTTGGTCGAATGATCTGGCTTCCGAATAACCCGCATCGGCCATTACTTTGGTAATAGCTGCGGTTAACGTTGTTTTACCGTGATCTACGTGTCCAATTGTACCAACATTTAAGTGTGGTTTTGACCGATCGAATGTTTCTTTTGCCATTTTGTATTAATTTTAATCTTAGTTATAAATATATTAGTGTTACTTGTAATCAAATTTGAGCCAATGATGGCCCCGACGCTTCGGGGGGAACCCACGACCTAAAATAAATTAGGCACTGACAATTTTTTTTGAGCCAATGATGGGAATTGAACCCATGACCTCTTCCTTACCAAGGAAACGCTCTACCCCTGAGCTACACCGGCCTTTGCTAGTTGCAGGTTTAAAGTTTCAGGTTTCAAGTTTATAATTACTACTTAACTTAATAACCAATAACTATTAACTATTAACTTTTTTTTAGAGCGGGAGACCGGGTTCGAACCGGCGACATTCAGCTTGGAAGGCTGACGCTCTACCAACTGAGCTACTCCCGCAATTCTTCGAATATATTCCAAAAAAACAAATTCCAAATTCAAAAAAAAAATTGAAACCCATTGTTGAATTTAACCGAAAAAATATTTCAATATTTAAAAGAACTATTCAAATTTTAAACCAATCCTTTTGGAATTTGGTTTCTGTAATTTGAAATTTTCAATTTTTGCCTAAGCAAAAATTGTTTGTGGGGAGAGCAGGATTCGAACCTGCGAAGACGTAGTCAGCAGATTTACAGTCTGCCCTCGTTGGCCGCTTGAGTATCTCCCCTCTTTTTGGAAATTCCAAAATACAAATTCCAAATTCCAAAATTTCAAGATTCCTGTCTTCGCAGAAATTTTAAAGAGCCGATAGAGGGACTCCCTTCGACTGCGCTCAGGATAAACTTCTCGTCCCAATTAAATTTAGTTCTATTTTTAAAACCCCATTTAATCCCTGATTCACTTTTCAATATTTCAGAGCCGATAGAGGGACTCGAACCCACGACCTGCTGATTACAAATCAGCTGCTCTAGCCAGCTGAGCTACATCGGCTTTTTGACCTCTTTTGAAGGCTATTTTTTAGCCATAAAAAAGTCCGCTATTTCTAACGGACTGCAAATGTAGAGAAATTATTTTTTCTACAAAACTTTTTCTAAAAAATTATATTACAAATATGCTTTTTGTTTCTGCTTTCTTTTTTTCAGTTGCCTCTCTAAAGTCTTTACAACATCATCTGTGGCTTCTTCAAAAGTCCTGGCTTCTTTTTTCACCATTAAATCATCACCTGGTATACTCAATAAAACCTCAACTATTTTATTTTCCTTCTCTTTCGTTTTCTGGACTTTCAAAAACACATCAGCAAAAACTATTTTATCATAAAATTGTTCGAGCTTGGATAACTTCTTTCCAACAAATACCAATAACTCATCCTTGGCCGCAAAATTAGGGGTCTGCACGTTTACTTTCATATTATATTATTTTAAAAGTTAATATATTATGTATTTTTATGCCATAAGCCTTTTTTGGTTTCGTTTAGTTACGCGGATGTGAATTTTTATAAACCTCTTTCAATTTCGCTATACTATTTTGTGTATAAACCTGTGTTGATGCGAGGCTTGAATGACCCAGCAACTCCTTCACAGCATTGATGTCTGCTCCTTCGTTCAAAAGATGTGTTGCAAAAGAATGTCGCAAAATATGCGGGCTCTTCTTTACTTTTTCCGAAGTTTTACTAAAGTATGAATTTATAATTCTATAGACAAGCGTTTCATAAACTTTAACCCCTTTTTGGGTGACAAACAAATAGTCCACATCTTTTATATTTTCAACCTGCTCCCGAAACGGTAAATACGCATTAATTCTATTAAGCACTGCAGGCAATAAAGGAATGATGCGTTCTTTGTTTCTTTTCCCCAAAACCTTGATGGTTTTCTGCGCAAATGAAACATCATTCAACTTTACATTGATGAGCTCTGCCCTTCGTATTCCCGTGGAATAGAAAAGCTCCACTATCAATTGGTCGCGCAATCCTTCAAAATTGTTTTCGGTTTGCAGCATTTCCATTACGTTAACTATTTCTTTTTCGGAAAAAGGAACTTGAATTTTTTTTGAGGTTTTCAATGCTTTGTGCTTCGCTAACGGAGTGATTTCAATTTGACCCGTCTTCAAAAGAAATTTATAGTAGGTTTTTAGTGAAGAA
>JBBQUI010000152.1:0-6417 GCA_038212575.1 Flavobacteriales bacterium | reverse complement strand
ATTTCAGATTCGCGGATAGATACGTTGAATATTGATATGAAGGGGAAACTAATTAAAGATTTACACCCAGATAATCCAGCAAGAGTTAGTGATTGCTTTCACGGAACCAATGTAGCTGGTATTGCTTTTGCCAGAATGGACAATGCTTTTGGCAGACCCGGTATTTGCAGTGAATGTGAAGGAATAAGCACCCGTTATGGGTCATTTAAGTATATAGAAGATTTGGTTGATGCCGGTGCGAAAGTTATAAATACAAGTTGGGTCATGTGTGGCATGGGTTCACAACAAGATGCTATTAACAAGCGAATAAATGAATATTACGAAGACGGAATTATAATAGTTGCTGCCGCAGGAAATGGTAGAGATTGTGATAGAGACAAAAATTCTATTGGCGACCAAATGTATCCAGCTTCATTTGATAAAGTTATCTCTGTTACTGGAGTATTTTCTGAATACCCTTTTATTGAAGATGGATTTTTTAGCAAAGACAATATTAACTACACCCATGAAGTAAGCGATAGACGAAGTGGGTATTTTATAATAAATGAGGCTGGTGTATTGAACCCCGCACCATTGGAAAAAGGAGTTCAGGTAAACACAGCGGTTGACCTTGTTGCGCCTCTTCAAGGTTATTTATTGGGCCATGATGTTTGTGGAAAAGATGTGAAATTTGGTGGCGCATCATCTAGTGCAGCGCCTTACGTTACAGGTACTATTGGCCTTATGTGGTCTGTAAATTATTGCCTATCTTCCTATGAAATAGAGACCATTTTGAAATTGACTTCTGCAGATGTTGAAAATTTAAACGGAAATGTTCCCTTTAAAGGAATGTTGGGCGCTGGAAGGCTTGATGCTTATAAAGCCGTAAAAATGGCAAAGGAAATGAAAGATTCAAAAGGGAATATATTAATAAGTGATCGAGACTTTTATCGGTTCGATTTTAAAATAGAGCGTGCACAGCATAATATTACAATTCTAAACCAAACATTTCGTGAAGATGCATCTGTAGATTTTAAAGCGCGGAATGCAATAGTATTAAAACCAAACACACATTTAAAGCCCAATGCAACCGGGAAAATAAAATTAGCCATTGATCCCAACATATCAATCCGAGAATGCGAGCCGCAACCTCCCAAAAAATATGATAGGATCTTCAAATGATATTATTTTTGCTAAATAATAAATCACATTTTTGTTTCCATTTGCTTTACGTTACATTTGCTAAAAAATAAATTATTTTATGGACCAACCTGTTCTTCAATTAGAAAACGCATCTATTTTTCAAGGTGAAAATCTCGTGCTTTCAGATGTTTCCGTTTCTGTAGAAAAAGGTGAATTTGTTTATCTTATTGGGAAAACAGGAACCGGAAAAAGTAGTTTTATGAAAACGCTTTACGGCGATCTTCCTCTTCAAAAAGGCGAAGGACATATTGTGGGTTACGATTTGGCAACGCTTAAAGAAAAAGACATCCCTTTTTTAAGAAGAAAACTGGGGGTGGTTTTTCAAGATTTTAAACTTTTGAACGACCAAACCGTAAGTGACAACCTCCGTTTTGTACTCACCGCTACAGGCTGGAAAGATAAAGCCGCGATGGAAAGCAAAATCAATCAAGTGCTCGATAAAGTGGATATGAAGACCAAAGCCTTTAAATATCCGTACCAACTTTCGGGGGGAGAACAACAACGGATAGCCATTGCACGGGCGCTTTTAAACGATCCTGAGTTAATATTAGCAGACGAGCCAACCGGAAACCTAGATCCACAAACAAGTGTGGAAGTAATGGAAGTACTTCGCGAAATAAATAAAAACGGAAACACCATTTTAATGGCAACACACGATTATGCATTGCTATTGAAATATCCTTCCAAAACCTTAAAGTGTGATCAAAACCAGATTTTTGAAGTAGTTCAAAAAACAGTTTAAACTTCCGCTCACTTTTCCTGCAAAATAGCATTTAAAAGTTTGCTGAATTTTTCTGCGCCTTCATTGGTTAAATGATCCGCATCACGGAAATCTGAATCAATAAAACTTTCTTCTTGACTGAAGTTGAGATAATGCACACCTTTATTTTGTTCTTCTAACTGAGATAGGGTTGTATTTATTTTTTCCTTTTTAGCTGTATCCAACAAGTTATAATACGTTTTATAGACGGGCATTTCTATCAAAAATACTTCAATTCCATTTTTGTTGCACAAATCAATCATTCGTTGCAGACGGTTTTTATTTACCTCAAAATCATATAAATGGTCTTCATGTTTTTTGGCAATCAATACCGAGATTTTTTCCTTATCGGGAACGATATTAGTTTCGTCTTGCCTTCCATATCCGTTTTCATAACTACTCACGACGGTTCCATTTTGGAGATATTCCCCGAACAAAACTACAGTATTATCAAATCTTCTAACAAGTGCTAGGCTATATTGGTTGGGATCAAAGACCGATATTGAAGGAATTTTTAAATCCATTTGTTGTTGATAAAAATATCTTCTCCATCTATCTTCTGACGAATTGTCAATCGCAGAAAGCGTAAAATAACTGATATTTAAAATTACGTTTTTTAAATTGGGAAGACTGTCAATATGTTTTTGAAGTAGCAATTCATCAAAATATAGACTTTGGCTTACGTTGGCGATATTGAAAGTGTTTGAAGTGAAATACTCCGGATTTATTCCAAAGAAAGCATGGGAATCGCCGAATACCAAGGTTTCTATTTGGTCGTATTCTGAAATAATACGTTGGTTTTTGAAAGTGTAATTATTTTCAACCGTACGATAAAAAACTTCCGTAATGCCCCACACCACAAAAACAGGTATTAAGAAAATTAGCAATTTTTTATAAAATTTTTTCATCCCTAAAATTGAAAGTAAATAAAAGGTTGCAAATCGCCCGCGTAATAGAAAATAGCAAAAACAACCAAATAATAAATGGCATATCTAAACCATTTGTTATTAATATAACCGATGTCCAAAACGTGGTCGCGGTGTCTTTGAATCCATTCAATTATCATATAAATTAAAAGTAAAATAATTCCACTTCTGGGAATAAGAGGCATAGTAAAAAAACTACTTGAAAATATTTCCCCAATGTAACTAAAAGCCATTGTCAGGTTTTCAGACCTAAAAAACACCCAAGCGATAACTACAATAAAAAACGTTATTACTATTTTTAAAAACTGGCTTATAGTGGGTAGCTTTTTATCTTTGGCAAAGGGGGTTTCTTTTTTAAAAAACAAAATAACAGGAATCACAAACAAGGCATGTATAAACCCCCAGAAAACAAAGGTTAAATTCGCCCCATGCCACAGTCCACTTACTATAAAAACTATAAAAACATTAAACACAAGCCTGCTTTTTGAAACTCTGCTTCCGCCCAACGGAATGTAAACATAATCCCTAAACCAAGTGGATAAAGAGATGTGCCAGCGCCGCCAAAACTCTGACAGATTTTGGGAAAGATAGGGATAATTGAAATTTTTCATCAGGTCAAAACCCATCAAACGTGCCGTGCCAATTGCAATGTCGCTATACCCAGAAAAATCACCGTAAATTTGAAAAGCAAAAAATACAGCGCCAAAAAACAAGGTACTGCCACTGGCCACTTCATAATTTTCAAAAATACTGTTAGCCAATAAAGCACAATTGTCAGCAATTACCATTTTCTTGAAAAGCCCTCCCAAAATTAACCGAAGCCCATCAACACTTTCATTATAATTGAATTTTCTTTTAACCTTAAATTGCGGCAATAAATGCGAAGCTCGCTCAATTGGGCCTGCCACCAATTGCGGAAAAAAGGAAACAAAGGCAAAAAATGCAACAATATTATGTGTAGGTTCAATCTTTCTGCGATACAGATCTATGGTGTAACTCATTGTTTGGAACGTATAAAAGCTTATCCCAACAGGCAGTAAAATATTCCACGAAGTAACATTTAGTGGAGTTCCAAATAAGGAAAAAGCATCAACAAACGTTTCAACGAAAAAATTGAAATATTTAAACGTCATAAGCAGTCCTAAATTAAAAACGAGACTGATGCCTAAGAGTATTTTACGTTTCCTTATATCGTTGGTTTTCCCCAACCATAAACCCACACTGTAATCTACAATTGAACTCAGAAAAATTAAGGATAGAAAACGCCAATCCCAAAAGGCGTAGAAAACATAACTTACAACTACTAAAAATAAATTTTGTAATGGGAGAGATTTTTTAAAAACCGTCCAGTATAAAAGAAGTACCGTTGGGAAAAAAATAGCAAAATCTATGGTATTAAAAAGCATCTACTTGCTGTTATTTTTTTCTGCAATATACAAACAATACATCTTTTAACGATAGGTGAAAGCATTCGTTTTTTTGGTTTATTCCTTGAATATTCAACAGCTTTGTTTTTAAAGTTTAAGAAACTTTCGTGTATTTTAGCGGGATGTATCAAATGCTTAAAAAGGTTGCACTTTCTGTGGTTCCAAAAAAAATGCTCTTTGAAAACGAGATTTTTTTTCGATCCATTTTTGCATTTCACTTACGTGGAAAAAACCACGAATGTTGCGTATGTGGCCACGGACTTAAAAAATTTATCACAATTCCCGACGGCGATCTGCTCTGTCCTTTTTGCGGAAGTCGTTCGAGAACCCGAAGACTTTATTCCTTCCTTAATGAAAATGATTTAATTGATGGGAAAGTGCTCCATTTTTCACCGTCGCGAAGTGTTTACAGATTGCTGAAAAAGAATTCTAAAATCACTTATTTCAGCACCGATTTTGAAGATGAATTTCTTGCAGATTATCGTTATGACATCACCCAAATTCCTTTGGAAAAAGATTTTTTCGACCTCATAATCTGCTATCATATTTTAGAACATATTGAAAACGATAAAAAAGCAATTGAAGAGTTACATCGCGTTTTGAAAGATGATGGAATTTGCATCATTCAAACGCCTTTCAAAGAAGGAACTATTTACGAAGATTTTTCAAAAAAGACCTCGGAAGAAAGGCTGCAAGCATTTGGACAGGAAGATCATGTGCGCATTTATTCAGTGGAAGGATTGAAAAGTCGGCTGAAAGAAAACGGCTTTCAAAATGTTGAAATCAAAACTTTTCCTGCAAACGAACGTTACGGGTTTATGGAAGAAACTGTATTAATCGCCAAAAAATGATTTCCATCCTTATTCCGACATATAATTACAATGTTTTTTCATTGGCAGAAAACTTGCAGAAACAGTGTGAAAACGCAGATGTTGCCTATGAAATTTTGGTTTTGGATGATGCTTCAACTGATAAAAATTCGTTGGAAGAAAATTCAAAAATAAACTCATTGAAGCAATGCAGTTTTCAGATTTTGGACAAAAATATTGGTAGAAGTAAAATCCGCAATCTTTTGGCAGAAAAAGCAAAGTATGATTGGTTGCTTTTTTTGGACGCAGACACGTTTCCTTCAAATCCGGAATTTATAGCAAAATATTTGACGGCATTTTCCGAAGAAAGTTCCGTTGTTTTCGGTGGAATTGAATATCCAAAAAACAATTCCAAAAACTTCAGTCTAAGGTATAAATACGGAACAGAGCGCGAAAGTCTATCACTTTCCGATCGCCTTAAAAACCCGTACCGAAGTTTTATAACAATGGGATTCGCCATTAAAAAAGAAGTTTTTCATGAAATAAAATTCAACGAAAAACTTGCTGGTTACGGCTACGAAGATTCAGTTTTTGGGTATGAACTTCAAAAAAACAAAATTCCTCTTTTACATATTGACAATCCCGTGGTCCATTTAAATTTGGAAACCAATGAGGAGTTTATAAAAAAGTCGCAGCTGGCACTTCAAAATTTACTGAATTTTCACAACCATGATTCCATTGATAGCGAAACCGTAAAAATTTTAAAAACCTATTTAAAATTAAAAAAATGGAACTTGCTTTTTGCCGCACGTGGATTTTTCACCGTCTTTAAAAACCCAGCGCTAAAAAACCTGACTTCTCCGAAACCCTCACTTTTCCTTTTTGATTTGTACCGCTTGGGTTATCTTAGTTCTCTAAAAACGAAAGATGCTTAGGTTTTCCGTCGTCATATCAGTCTTCAATAAAGAAAAATACATTGCTGAAACTTTGAAAAGTGTCTTGAACCAAACCTTTTCAAATTTTGAAGTAGTGATTTTAAATGATGGCTCCACCGACAACAGCGAAGCTGAAATACTCAAATTTAAAGATCCACGGATTCGTTATTTTTCAAAGGAAAACAGTGGCGCATCGGCTGCTCGAAATTTTACAATTCAACAAGCAAAGTCAGAATATATTGCTTTGATGGACGCAGATGATTACTGGTATCCTTTCTATTTGGAAGAGCAAAATCGGTTATTGAATGATTTTCCAGAAGAATCAGTTTTTGCAACTGCGACTGAAATTAAGCGGAACGGAAAAACCTTCAACAATAG
>JBBQUI010000151.1:0-6433 GCA_038212575.1 Flavobacteriales bacterium | reverse complement strand
TCTTTCAGGTAAATACCACGATCCTTCTGGTTTGAAAAAACTTTCAACCGAATATTCAACATCTATTGCGCCGTTTTTTATAGAGTAGGAGTATTGAAAACTGATACCTGTATTGGTGCTGGCCACAAAACTGGCGCTTCTAACAGGTTTTCCGCGGAAATCTTCCCAAGTTAATTTTTGGTTTTCATTCCACATAATTTTTTCCGAATTGTGCTGCGGAAAGAGTAGTAAAGAAAATAGAAAAGTAAAAAGTAGTTTCATAATTACGGAATATCAAAAATAGTACCTTTTTTAATTCCCCTTTCAAGAGTGGAGTTAATCCCAATTAAAGACAATCACTCTTTCAATATCAGGATGCAGGCTAAAATGAACAGGGCAGGTTCGTGCGGTATATTCCAGTATTTTTTTTGATTTATCATCAATTCCAGCAGGAAAAGTTAAAACCACTTCAATTTTTGAAATGCGGCGTGGTTCTGCCGCCATTGTTTTGGTTACTATTGCTGTGGTGCCGTCCATATTCACTTGCATATCGCGAGCCTTTATGCCCATCATTGTAATCATACAATTAGCAAGTCCAGTGGCCACGGTGTCTGTTGGTGAAAAAGCTTCGCCCTTTCCGTTGTTGTCCGTTGGGGCATCGGTAATAAATTTGTTGCCCGATTTAAGATGCTCGTTTTCGGTGCGGAGGTTACCTAAATAAGTTACTTTGGAAGTGCTCATTCTACAACTTCAAATTTAAGTTCGTCGTTATATTTTAAAATATATGCTGCTTCGTTGCAATAACCTTCCGTAGTCGATTTTTCATAACGGAATTTATTTTCAATATAAACCGTTTCGCTTTCGGGCATAATGGCATCATAAATATCCTTTTTGGAAGCCAAACGAAGCAGCACATCATAGGTTACATCAAACCCACGGATGGCGTATCTATTGGGAAGTATGCCATATTTATTTTTGTAGCTTATCAAAAACGGATTGCGATCATCTTCTGAGATATTTTTGTTTACCGATGGAAATGTAAAGTTCAGTTTTGCCAAGCGCCTGTTGGTCACCTCGTGCCATTCATAGGCCTCGTTTTTATTTAATGTGAACAACCGCGTTCTGTAACTACCGGACATTGCCGCTACCACATTTACCGCGCTGCTTACCAAAACCGGGTTCTCTGTTTCAAGGATGACCCAGTTCTCCATTCCTTCTGTGGCCACTGCGGTAACATCGCTACCTTGAACGTAGCCACCACCGCGGGGCGAAACCGTTTTTGCCGTTGGAATGGCGGTTTGTATCATTTCGCGTTGCTTCACTTTTTTAGAGTCGGAAATAATGATAATGTTTTTGCCCGAACTGTGCTCTTTTATATACCGAATCATCGTTTTTTCAAGCACGGCATCAGTGGGGAGCGTTTGAAAAAGATTGTCATTCATTGCCATGTCTCTGTTGCTCAGTGGTGAAAAGACAGGAATTTTTTCATCTTTCAACATTTCTGAAGCTTTCTCTACATTTTTTTGAAGCAGTGGTCCAATCACGGCATCCGTATTTTTGAAATCGCTTTTTGAAATAATTGAGGCAACTTTGGTGTCGCTTTTTTCAGTGTCATAAACGTTTAATGTAACCGAAATTCCTTTATCCTTTGCAAACTCAGCAGCCATCAATGCCCCGCTGTAAAAATCTAAAGCCACGCGAAGGGTTGGATCTTTTTTAAGCCAGTCTTTGTCGTTGCTGGTAGAATCACTCGGACTGCGCATCAAGCGGAAGGGAAGCATTAGCGCAATGGTTTTCATTTTTTTATTGTCAATTCTTTTTTCAAGATCGACTACAGAAATATCTTCCTGTAAAATTGTGGTTTCCTCTTTCGGTATTTTTAAAATCATTCCTTCCTTAAGCCCATCTTTTGCATACGGGTTCAACGCGATGATTTCTTCTTCGGAAAGCCCGAATTTTGTTTTCAACCTGTAAAAACCTTCCTTCGGTTTCACTTCGTAATATTGAAAGTTTTCGTCGTCAATCTCGGCACTTTCAATTACTGTTTTGTCGGGGACGATAATTGTGGCGCCAACTTTCAATCCCTCTTCCAAGTCTGGGTTTAAATCTTCCAATTCAGCGATGGAAATACCAAATTTTCTAGCTATTCCAAATTTTGTTTCTTTTGCTTTAACAGTATATTTTTGGGTGCCGGGTAAAATCTTTCCCGGTCCGGAACCATCGGTTTCTGTAATTTGGGATGCCGCAGGAATCAATAATCGCTCTCCTTTGTTAAGTCCGCGGGAATATAATTCCTTGTTCAATTTTTTAATATCCTCAACACTAACGTTGTACAACTGGGCAATTCCATAAAGCGTTTCTTTCTTTTTAACCTTATGTTCCCTGAAGTTGTTATTGTTTGTCCCGGAACTTATCACGCTACTTGAAGGAATGATAAGAACGCTATTTAACTTCAATTCATTTTTTGCATCTGGATTGAGGTTGTAGATAGTTTCTTCGGAAATGTTGTACTGTTGTGCGATGCTGTAAACAGTTTCCCCTTTTTGAACCGAATGGCTTTTGTATTGTTGCTGCGCTGCAGAGCCACAGCTAACCATAAATAGAAAGGTTACCGAAACGTATATTAAACACTTCAACATAGAGATAATCAATTTTTTAGATTTGCTAAACATAGTCTCGATTTCATTTTTTATTCCCACTCAATGGTAGCTGGCGGTTTTGAGCTGATGTCATAGACTACTCTATTAACGCCTTTAACGCGGTTTATTATATGGTTGCTTACTTCCTGTAAAAATTCATAGGGAAGGTTTACCCAATCTGCGGTCATTCCATCGGTAGATTCCACTGCACGTAACGCAACTACTTTTTCATACGTTCTTTCGTCGCCCATTACGCCAACGCTGTTTACTGGCAAGAGAATTGCTCCAGCCTGCCAAACTTTATCGTAAAGGTCCCACTTTTTCAATCCGTTGATAAAGATAGCATCAACTTCCTGTAATATACGAACTTTTTCCGCTGTAATATCTCCCAAAATCCGAATAGCCAAACCTGGCCCTGGGAAGGGATGTCTGCCCAATAATTCTGGGTCAATGCCCATTTCTTTCCCCACTCTTCGCACTTCATCTTTAAAAAGCATGCGTAAAGGTTCCACGATTTTCAGCTTCATAAAATCTGGCAATCCACCAACGTTATGATGACTTTTTATTGTTACCGAAGGTCCGTTTACTGAAACGCTTTCAATAACGTCGGGATAAATGGTTCCCTGTGCCAACCAATCTACGCCGGTTAATTGATGCGCTTCATCATCAAAAACTTCTATGAATGCGTTGCCGATGGCTTTGCGTTTGCGTTCGGGATCGCTTTCATTTTTTAAGGCTTCCAAAAAGCGTTCCGAAGCATCAACGCCTTTTACATTCAGTCCCATATCTTTATATTGGTGAAGCACGCTCTCAAATTCGTTTTTACGAAGGAGACCGTTATTAACAAAAATACAATACAGATTTTTACCGATGGCTTTATTCAGAAGAATTGCAGCAACTGTAGAATCAACACCGCCACTTAAACCAAGTACAACTTTGCCATCGCCAATTTGCTCTTTCAAAGTTTCCACAGTCGTTTCCACAAAAGCTGCGGGCGTCCAAGATTGTTCAACCTCGGCAATATTTACCAAAAAGTTTTCAAGCAATTGCTTTCCGTGGGTTGTGTGATACACTTCTGGGTGAAACTGGATTGCATAGGTTTCTTCGCCCTCAATTCTGTATGCCGCATTTAAAACATCCACAGTACTCGCCAATCGGACTCCGTTTTCGGGAAGTTGCGCAATGGTGTCGCTATGGCTCATCCATACATTTGTGTTTTCGGGAATATCTTTAAAGAAATCTTCACCCGATTTAATCATTGAAAGTTTTGCTCTTCCGTACTCACGAATGTTTGAAGGTTCCACGCTTCCGCCGCTAAAATGCGCCAAATGCTGCGCGCCATAACAAACCGCTAAAAGAGGTTTTTTTCCTCGAATCTGTGAAAGATCTGGGTGGGGAGCATCTTCCGCACGAACGGAAAACGGACTGCCCGAAAGGATGACGGCCTTAAAAGGCTCCAGGTTTTCTGGAATGTGATGGTAAGGGTGAATTTCGCAGTAAATGTTCAGTTCCCGCACGCGTCTCGCGATCAATTGGGTGTACTGCGAACCAAAATCTAAAATGAGGACGTTGTTTTGCATAGGCAAAAATACTTTAAATATATAAGTTGGTTAAAGGGTTGTGTGGAATTTTTTTATGGGTTTTCAACAAGATTTTTTTGCCGCGAATGCATAAATAATTTTTTAAAAAAGAGCGATGAACCAAACATCAAAGGTTTTAAAACCTTTGATGTTTGGTTTAATATGTATATTTATTACTATAAAAACAGAAATTATGAATCCGTACAATCCAGAATTTGTTGAAAAAATTAAAAAGAGTCAACAACAATATAAAAAGGGGAACTACACAACCGTGGCGATGGAAGATTTGGAAAAGTATTTAAGATATTAAGTTAAAACCTGACAGGTTTTCAAAACCTGTCAGGTTTGTAATCGAGTCCATAATTAAACTTCCAAAACTGTAAAATTAAAATCAAGCGGCTTCAGATTCTGTTTCAGTGTGTCCAGCAATCCTTCATCATATTCCAAATAAAACTCAGAAAAATTAAGCTGCCGTTCCTGCAAAGTTTGGTTGGGGAACAATTGATTTTGAATATTTTTTACTCGATCCATTTCTTCGGAAAGGTCCCTTTTTTGTGCTTTCAGCAGTCGTTTTTCAAGATTGTCCAAACCGTTCAATTGTTTCTTTTCCTGTGCGCCAACGGCACCCAAAAACGAAGCGTCGGTTTGTTTTGCCAATTCATATAAATCTTTGAACTGTTGTTTCAGGAATTCTTTTTGCTGCGAAAAGTCTATGTCTATTTTTGAAATCTCCCGTGTGTGTTTTGTTATCAATTCGTGCTGCGGAAGGAAGAGATCATCAATTTCAATATTCAGTTTTTGTAGTTTTTCCAAAAGCATTTTTGAAACCAAAAGCACCGAATTGCGAAGCAACAAAATAGGGAAGGGGACTTCCACTTTATTGAAATAATCCTTCAACTGAAACCAATAAGCCAGCTCACCGCTACCGCCAATGTAACAGAGGTTGGGCAAAATTTCTTCTTGATATAAGGGACGAAGCAGTGCATTCGGAGAAAACCGCTCAGGATTTTCGTGTAGTTCTTTTAAAATTTCTTCTTTTGAAAAAGAGATATCCGTTTCATTTACATAAAACTTGTCTTCCTGCTCGATAATCCGTTCGCGAAGATTTTCCTTTAAATAGAAAAGATTTATTTCCCGCGGATGCACTTGTTCCGAAAAGCCCAAATCGGCAAGCTTTTCAGTAGTTTCCGAAACTTTTTTAAAACTGAGGTTTTCAGTCAATTCCTTTTCAGCATAAGGAATAAAACATTTTTTCAGTTCTGTATCATTCCCGTCAAGAATAACAAGGCCGTGATGATAGAACATTCTATTTGCCAAAAACCGTGTGGCATCGGCAAGGTTGTCGTGTTTTGTGTATGCATCGGAAAAATTGGAAATCAACTTTTTGGCGTTTTCGCTTTCGCCGAATTCCTTTTTCAATTGCTGTTTCACTTTTTTCAACCCTTCCGTGGAAAGTTTACCTACGGCACCGGACGCTTCTCGGTTCCATTTCACTTTTTTTCCAAATAGGTTGAAATAATTTATTTCATCAAAATCGTGATCCTCCGTAGCCATCCAGTAAACAGGGACAAAATGGTTGGTGGGATATGTTTTGTTGAGTTGTTCAGCAAGGTTTATCGCTGAGAATATTTTATAAAGAAAATACAGCGGCCCAGTAAAAAGATTAAGTTGGTGCCCCGTGGTTATTGTGAACGTTGTGTGTTCCCGCAGCAAATCTATATTGCTCAATGTTGATTGCGAAAGCGAATTGTCGCCATATTGAAACATAATCCTTTTCGACAACAAATGCCTTTTTTCATCCGTAAAATTCTTCTGCTTTTCCTGTAACTGGTGTTTGAAATTTTCCAAATTGGGAAAGCGATTGTAAAAAGGCTTTAAACTTTCATCTTCAGCAAGATAATCGCATATCAATTTTGAAAAATACCCTGTGTTTTTATACGGAATGGAATGGGTTGGCATAGGTTCTCATGAAAGATTCAAACAAAAATAACCGTTTTAAATTGGTCGCAGGTTTAAAGATACGTTAATCTTGAAACTCGGTATAGGTTTGCCAGAAATTCTATGGCAGATGTAATTGTACCTACATTGGTTCCCGCAAACGGAAATGCCCCGAGCAATACAGTTTCCAATGTTCCTTCCCCTGCAGCGGCGGGTTATATTGCCAAATGGAACAGTCTAAAGGATGCGGAATTTCTTTCAGCCTTATTGCAAGCAGATATAAAAGTACGTTTTTCT
>JBBQUI010000150.1:0-6568 GCA_038212575.1 Flavobacteriales bacterium | reverse complement strand
CTTTGTGCGCCACTTCCTGTGTAACCACCAAGCAGCTTACCTATTTACAGGAAAACACCAGCAACACTGATACTTTAGCACTTTTACGGAAAAGACAGGAGCCGTACCGACTTCAAATAAACGATTTATTGAGCATTCGCGTAAAGGCTTTGGACCAAGAAACTGTGGGTATATTCAACCCAATAAGCGATGCCAACCCGAATGCAACAGGAGAGGAAAGATTGTATTATGACGGCTTTGTAGTGGATGACCACGGCAATATCCGCATTCCCAGTTTAGGCGAGATGAATGTGTTGGGCTATACGGTGGATGAAGTTCGGGAAATGCTTGAGAAACGCTTGTTGCAAGATTATTTTAAGGCGGAAGCCAATGTTTTTGTAACGGTGAAATTGGCGGGAATCCGTTATACCATTAATGGGGAAATAGGCGGCCCGGGTTCCAGAATAATTTACCGAGACCAAGTAAGCATTATGGAAGCCATCGCAAACAGTGGCGATATAACGCTTACTGGTGATAGAAGTGATGTTGTGATTATCCGCCAATATCCTGCTGGGCAGAAAGTGCATCATATAGACCTTACCAAACTGGAAGCTATGAATTCGCCTTATTACTACGTAAAACCGAACGATTTGATTCTTATAAATCCGCTACCGCAAAAATCCTTGGGTACAGGAACCACCGGACTTCAATCTTTTACTACTATTGTAACGGTTGCCACAGCTTTGGTGACCACCATTTTATTGTTCACCCGATTATAGAAAATATGAGCGAGGAATTCGAAATAAACGAAACCCATTCCACCTTTGATTTTAAAGGTTTTCTCTTCAAACTGTTACGCCATTGGCCTCTGTTCCTTATTTCTTTTGTCATCGCTTTCGCAATTGCATATTACATAAACGTTCGCAAATTGCCCATTTACCAAATGGAAAATATGGTTTCCATCAAGGACGACCAGAACCCTTTTTTTACTACCAATACAAGTTTAACCTTCAATTGGGGCGGAACTACCGATAAAGTAAATACAGCCGTTATTATACTCCAGTCCCGTTCGCACAACGAAAAAGTGGTGGAGAGACTGCAATATTACATGGGCTACCTGCGGGAGGGGAAATACCAGCAGGTGGATGCTTATAAACAAACGCCGTTTTTTGTGGAAGTAGATACCACTAAGCCACAAATGCTGAACCAGCAAATAAAAGTGGTTTTTAAGGATTCGGTGAATTTCAACTTGAGCGTTGCCTTTGAGGAATCTGGAAATATCAATCTTCAAAATTATGCTACAAAGGAAAAATCCAGCAAGTTTGTGGATGCCGGTGAATTTTCGAAAGATTTCAAAATTGGGCAGCCCATATCCTTACCCTTTTTTAGCGGCACGTTTATGCCAAACCCAGATATGGTTTCAAAACCGGGAACGCCCTATCATATTGTTTTTAGGAATTATGACGGTATTGTAAAAAAATATCTCAACATCCGCGTTGATCCCGATAGCAAAGGTTCTTCGGTGTTGAAAATGAGGCTTACCGGAGAAAATAAGTCCCAATTGGTTGATTATTTAAACACTTCCGTGGAAGTGCTCAGTGAAGATATGCTGGAGCGCAAAAACCTCTTCGCCACCAAAACCATTAAGTTTATTGATAGCAGCCTTGCCATAAAATCTACGGAACTTTCCAATGTGGAAGATGAGCTTAATAAATTCAAAAACAAAAATGCCATTTTCGACCTTGAAAGCGAGGGTTCTGAAATAAACGCAAAGCTTAACGAATTGGATCTTCGGAAGGAAGCCATTAATCGCGAACTGAATTATTACAATACCCTGCAAGATTACCTAATTAACCGTTCAGACTATCGCGATGTGCCCGCGCCATCAGTGGCGGGTATTTCTGAGGCCAGTGTTGTTAGTGGGGTTGGAAAAATTTTATCCCTAGCCGAAGAACGCAACAAACTTCAATATTCCTTTAAGGAAGGCGCACCTATTTTTAATGATATTGACAGGCAGATTGACGCTGTTAAAACGGTTTTACTTGAAAATATACGTTCCTCAAAAAGCTTAAAAAACCAAGAACTCAGTTCTATCAATCGTGATATTGGGGGTAAGGAGAGTGAAATTAGAAAGCTTCCAAAAGAACAACAGGACCTTTTGAACATTGAGCGTCGTTACAATCTTAGCCAGGGAACTTACAATCTGTTTTTGGCTAAACGCAGTGAGGCAGGTTTAGTAAAAGCGGCCAACGTAAGTGATGTAATGATCATAGACTCCGCCAAGGATACGGGGGGTGGCCAAATAGGGCCCAACACACAGCTAAATTATATGATGGCGGGTCTTCTCGGGCTTTTCCTTCCGTTGCTGTTTGTATTTGTGCGGGTGTTCTTTGATACCAAAATCAGTAATGTTAAGGATTTGGAACGAATTACGTCCATCCCATTGCTTGGCATTATTGGGAAAAGCCATATGGATACAAATCTTGTTGTCCTAAACAAACCTAAATCTGCAATTGCGGAAGCATTTAGGGCGCTGCGTTCCAGTTTGCAATTTATTTATAAGAAACAGGGTATAAAAGGAGCGAAGACCGTGCTTGTAACCAGTTCGGTAAGTGGGGAAGGAAAGACGTTCTGTTCCATCAACCTTGCCTCTGTGTTTGCTTTAAGCGAGAAAAAGACTGTGCTGGTTGGTCTTGATTTAAGAAAACCTAAAATTTTTGGGGATTTCAATATTAAAAATTCCTTGGGGGTTGTAAATTATCTTATTAATGAAGCGGATATTGATGACATAATCAGCAAAACAGAAATTGAATATCTGGACGTAATTCCTTCTGGTCCAATCCCGCCAAACCCTTCGGAGCTTTTGATCAGCGAAAAACTGGACGAACTTATAGATTCGCTAAAAGAGCGCTACGACTATATTATTCTCGATTCGCCCCCATTAGGTCTTGTGTCGGATTCTTTGGAGCTGATTAAACACGTAGATGCCACCCTCTATTTGGCTCGTTTCAACTATACCCATAAAAATATGTTCACTTTCGTCAACGAAAAATACAAGACCGGGGAAGTGAAACACATTAGCATAGTCCTTAACGATTATATAGAAAAATCGGGTAGGGGCTACGGTTATGGCTATGGTTACGGCTACGGTTATGGATATGGAGGAGGCTATGGAAACTACGGAAATGGCTATCACGAAAACGTGAAACCGCCAACAGTTTTGGATAGGGTGAAGAAGGTTTTTAGGAAGAAATAACATCTCCCCCAACCCCCTCTTCGAAGAGGGGGCTTTTTGATTCTAACTTCAATTATTAATTAATCCTAAAATAAGCTCCTCCCTTAGACTGCGTGCGCCTTAGCTTTTCACCATAGTAGTAACTTCCGCGAAGAAGACTAGCGGTGGCGTAAGGGAGGCTGGGAGGGATGTTTCTCATGATTTTCCCAACCCCCTCGCTTCGACTGTGCTCAGCACAGGCAGTTGCTCCCTTCGGCCAATCCCTCGCAATGACTTTTTGTACATTAAACTACCTCGCTGCGAGTGCGGCGAAGTCTTCATTATTAGCGCATCTGAGCAATCGAAAAACATTTAAGACACACTTAACAATAAAACCCTTAATTTTGCAGACCAAAGAAACGGATCACCCGCAACAAACCACAGAAACAATAGCATCCATAGCATCAATAGCATCCATAGAAACAACAGTATGAAACAAAATCCCACTATCGCCATAATAGGTCTCGGTTACGTAGGTTTACCGCTTGCCGCCGCTTTTGCTGAAAAATATAAAGTAATCGGATTCGATATCAATTCGGAACGCATCCAGCAATTGAAGCAAGGCGTTGATAACACGCTGGAACTTTCTTCCGAAGAATTGAAAAAGGCATTGCAACAATCGGAAAATTTTGGGCTAACCGTTACCGATGATGCTTCAAAGATGGCCGGTGCTACGGTATTTATAGTTACTGTGCCAACACCCACAAATAAATATAATCAACCCGTATTAATCCCCCTTCAAAAAGCTAGTGAAACTATTGGTAAAATACTAAAGGAAGGCGATGTGGTTATTTACGAATCCACAGTTTATCCGGGGGTGACGGAAGATATTTGTGTGCCTATTTTGGAAGTACACTCAAAGCTTACTTTTAACAAAAACTTCTACGCCGGCTATTCTCCAGAGCGTATTAATCCAGGCGATAAGCAGCATACGGTTACTAAGATTTTGAAGGTAACCTCTGGCTCCACGCCCGAAGCCGCAAAATATATTGATGATCTCTATGCTTCCATTATAACTGCGGGAACGCATTTAGCACCGTCCATAAAAGTGGCCGAAGCGGCGAAGGTTATTGAAAATTCACAGCGCGACATCAACATTGCTTTTGTGAACGAACTTTCCAAAATATTCCGACTTTTGAACATAGACACCCAAGATGTTTTGGAAGCTGCGGCTACCAAATGGAATTTTTTAAAGTTTACGCCAGGGCTTGTTGGCGGGCATTGCATTGGGGTTGATCCCTATTATTTGGCCCAAAAAGCACAGGAAGAAGGCTATAACCCAGAAATTATTTTGGCTGGAAGACGAATGAATGATGGTATGGGCAATTATGTGGCTCAGGAAGTTATTAAGCTAATGATTGTCAAAGATTGTAAAGTAAAGGACGGCAACGTTTTGGTGATGGGCATTACCTTTAAGGAAAACTGTCCCGACATTAGGAACAGTAAGGTTATAGATGTGATTGGAGAACTGAAGAAATACAATCTAAATATAGATGTTTATGATCCTTGGGCCAATGCCGAAGAAGTGAAACGGGAGTTCGGACTTTCTCTTATATCAAAAGAGGCAGACCTAAAGAAGGATTATGACGCCATTGTTTTAACTGTTTCCCATAATGAGTTTTCGAATGTGGATATTTCAAAACATAAAGCAGGAGCCTGCGTGGTTTTTGATGTGAAATCATTTTTTGAAAGGAATGTTATTGATGGAAGACTTTGATTCAATGTTCAATGTTTAATGTTTAATGTTCAATGTTCAAGGTTCAAAGTTCAAGGTTTTGTATTTTATGCTTACTTAAATCAAATTTACAATACCATAGTATCCATAGTATCCATAGTATCCAAAGTATCCAAAGTATCCAAAGTATCCAAAGTATCCATAGTATCCAAAGTATCCCAAGTATCCAATAAAAAATAACAATAAACAATAAAAAATTGCAGACCAAAATCTACCACACAACCGACCTCTCAAAATACACCTTCCTAGTCACCGGAGGCGCTGGGTTTATAGGCTCAAACCTTGTTGCCTATTTGCTTGAAAACAACGCTAAAAAAGTTCGAGTGCTCGACAACCTGGCTACAGGTTTTATGAAAAATCTTGCAGCGTTTCGGGATAATTCACGGTTTGAATTTATGGAAGGTGATATCCGCGATTTGGAAATTTGTAAAAAGGCGATGGATAGTATTGATTATGTTTCACACCAAGCCGCATTGGGTTCTGTGCCTCGATCCATTAATGATCCGCTTACTTCCAACGAAGTGAATGTTACTGGTTTTCTGAATATGCTTGTAGCCCAAAAGGAAAGCAAGACCGTAAAACGTTTGGTGTATGCTGCATCCAGCTCTACTTATGGTGATAGCCAAGCCCTTCCCAAGCAGGAGGAAAATATAGGCAAGCCTTTGTCGCCCTATGCCGTAACCAAATTGGTAAATGAACTCTATGCCGATGTATTCTGCAAAACCTACGGCACCCAAACCATCGGCCTGCGCTATTTCAACGTGTTTGGCCCCAACCAAAGTCCAACTGGAGCTTATGCTGCGGTCATTCCATTGTTTATGCAGGCTTTAAAGGATGAAAAAGCACCAACCATAAATGGCGATGGGGAACAAACGCGTGATTTTACATTTGTGCAAAACGCTGTACAGGCAAACGTCCGTGCCTTTTTTGCAGATGACGAAGCTGTAAACCAAGTATTCAATGTTGCCTATGGCGAAAGGATAAGCCTTAATACACTTTGGAACGATCTTCAAACCATTTCTGGCAAAAAACTAGAAGCAGTTTATGGCCCGCCACGCAAAGGTGATGTTCGAGATTCCTTGGCTAATATTGATAAAGCGAGAAACCTTTTGGGCTATGACCCCTTGTTTTCTGTAAAGGATGGCATGCAACTTACTTGGGAGCAGTTTTAAATCAGTTCTCAGTTCTCAGTTCTCGGTTCTCAATTGTCTGGCGTCGGGTCGATTGAATTTGGTGAGCCGCTAGTCGAATCAAATTTGTATCGAGACCGGGTTGTCCGTTCTCAATTGTCAGTTGTCAGTCCATTCTCAGTTCTCAGATCTCAGTTCTCAGTTTTCTCCTTCTTTATTTTCAAAAATAATCATCATTTAATTTTACTTCCCTGAAAAGAACTTTTCAGAAGAATTTTCTTTCTTTTTAAGTAAATTGAAAAGTTAAAATTTTAAAAATTCTTTCAAATATTTTAGGAAGTAAGTTTTTTCTTATGTAAAAAAGCATTTTGTCGTTTTAAAAAATTCTTTTAACGGATAAATCATATTTTTCCTACAAAACATTTACTTACAATAAGTTAGGCCTCCAAA
>JBBQUI010000149.1:0-6579 GCA_038212575.1 Flavobacteriales bacterium | reverse complement strand
GTAAGTTGGTTTATTTCGCCAACGGTTTCAATAATTCCTGTAAACATGTTTCAATTTAATCATTTAACTTTTTGTACATTTTGAAAAGATTTCTCCAATTTTGCCCCAAACCCTTCCGCGTGCCGCCAAAGCTTTAGCGCAGGAGCAAAGGGATAATTGGAGAAATCTTCTTTCCATCCTTTAGGACTGGAGGAAAAGAAAGAAGATTTCTGGTTAATTATGGAGTATTTTAATCAAAATGCACAATGGGTTAGTTACATTTGTATTGCAAAAATAACAATTAAAAAATGAGCAGAGAGGATAAAATAGTGGTCGGTATTTCCATTGGCGATATTAACGGGATTGGAAGCGAAATAATTCTGAAAACGTTTGAGGATTCGCGCATGCTGGAATTTTGTACGCCTGTTATTTTTGCCTCGGTTAAGCTGATGTCTTTCTTCAAAAAACATTTTGAAACAGATATTAATTTCCACGGAATTGATAAAATAGAAGATCTTATTCCGAAGAAAATCAACGTGCTGAATGTTTGGAAGGAGCATGTTGATATCGCTTTTGGTGAAGAAACTCCAACTGGGGGCGAATATGCCATAAAATCCTTAAAGGCGGCTGTTGAAGCTTTAAATAATAAAAAGATAGACGCTTTGGTTACTGCCCCCATCAACAAATCAAACATCCAATCTGAAAGTTTCAATTTCCCAGGCCATACAGATTATTTGGCGCAACAGTTGGAAGGCGAAAGCTTGATGCTTTTAGTTTCGGAAAATTTACGCGTTGGTCTCTTAACGGATCACGTTGCCGTAAAAGATGTTGTAAAAAATATTACCCGGGAACGAATCGACAAGAAAATAAACACGATTTATCATACCTTAATTGAAGACTTTGGAATTGAAAGCCCCAAAATTGCAGTTTTGGGAATCAATCCCCACACGGGCGATAATGGTGTAATTGGCGATGAAGATGACACACTTTTGCGTCCCGCTTTGGACAATATTCGCAAAAACGGAAAAATGGTTTTCGGTCCCTATGCTGCTGACAGCTTTTTCGGATCCGGCAATTATAAAAATTTTGACGCCATTATCGCTTCCTATCACGATCAAGGTTTGATACCTTTCAAAACCCTTGCTTTTGGGAAAGGTGTAAACTTCACCGCTGGGCTTAACCGCATTCGCACCTCGCCCGATCACGGTACGGCGTTTGATTTGGCCGGAAAAAATGAGGCAAATTTTGAATCTTTCCGCGAAGCAGTTTTCAGTGCTGTTTCCATTTTTGAAACCCGTGATGAATACAAGGAAATTTCAAAAAATCCACTGCAAACTACACGCAAAAGAAGCTTCTCAAAAAAGAAATAGAAAAACTAATTGCTATTCAAATAATTTTTTATCTTTGCACCCGCCTTATCCGTAAGGTTAAGGTCTTAAATAGGTGAGGAAATGAAGGATTTGAAAGAGTTTACGATCCCTTTCGTAGGGCTGAAATTAGGCAAACACCAGTTTAACTTTGAATTAAAAAAAGCGTTCTTTGAGCATTTTGAGTATGACGAATTTAATGACGCTGCCATTAATCTCGATGTACTGCTGGAAAAAATGAGCACCTTGCTTGAGTTTACATTAACCTTTGATGGGGCCGTAAACGTTGCATGTGATATTACAAATGAACCCTTTGATCAAGTGATTTCGGGAACATATAAATTTGTAGTAAAATTCGGTGAGGAATACAATGACGAAAATGAAGATTTGCTCATTTTGCCCCACGGAAGCTACGAAGTAAACATTCAGCAATTCATATATGAATCTATTGTGTTGGCTATGCCTTCCAAAAGAATTCATCCGGGAGTGAAAGACGGCACTTTAAAAAGTGACATACTCGACAAACTTGAAGAATTAAGTCCGAAAGCGATAGACGAAGAAGAAGCGCCCGAAGACGATAAAACAGATCCCCGATGGGATTCATTAAAAAAACTATTAACGGATAAATAATAAATAGCAATGGCACATCCAAAGAGAAAAATCTCGAAAACAAGAAGAGATAAGAGAAGAACGCATTACAAAGCTACTGCCCCTACAATCGCAATAGATCCAACAACGGGTGAGTCGCATCTTTTCCACAGAGCACACTGGCATGAAGGAAAAATGTACTACCGTGGTCAAGTTGTGATTGATGCAACTGAGCAGGTAGAAGCATAATTCTATACCTTTTAATGGAAAACTCTCACAGCAACGTGAGGGTTTTTTTGTTTTTTCACTTTGCAAAAAGTCAAAAACAACTCAATTAGTGCCGAATTTCAAGTAAATTTTAGTAATTTTCACTCTTTTTAAAAGATTTTTGGTCTTTTTTGTGAATTTTTAATTCAGCTTTATGAATACTATCACGGCAGCTATTACCGCTGTAGGGAGTTACGTGCCAGATTACGTTCTCTCCAACGAAATTCTGGAAACAATGGTCGATACCAATGACGAATGGATCACCAGTAGAACCGGAATTAAGGAAAGGAGAATATTAAAGGATAAGGACAAAGGCACTTCCTATCTTGCTATTCAAGCAGCAAAAGACCTTCTTCAAAAAAGCAATACAGATCCTGCTGAAATCGATTTAGTGATTATGGCAACAGCAACTCCAGATATGCAAGTTGCTGCAACAGGAGTTTATGTAGCTACACAAATTGGCGCTATTAATGCGTTTTCTTATGATTTAGTTGCAGCCTGTTCCAGTTTTCTCTTCGGTATGTCAACCGCAGCACGCTATATTGAATCCGGGAAATACAAAAAAGTACTTCTAATTGGCGCAGATAAAATGTCATCAATAATTGATTATACTGACAGAACCACCTGCATCATTTTTGGTGATGGAGCTGGCGCAGTTTTATTTGAACCCAACACAGAAGGTTTGGGAGTAAGGGATGAATATTTACGTACCGACGGAGTAGGAAGACCTTTCTTAAAAATTGACGCAGGCGGATCATTACTTCCATCATCCATTGAAACGGTTACTAATAAACAACATTACGTTTTTCAGGAAGGAAAAACAGTTTTTAAATTTGCAGTTTCAAACATGGCAGATGTTTGCGAAAAAGTTATGAAGCAAAATAACATGACTGGCGATGACATAAACTGGCTTGTTCCACATCAAGCAAACAAACGCATTATTGATGCCGCTGCTTCGCGAATGAAACTTCCCGAAGAAAAAGTAATGATGAACATACACAAATATGGCAACACAACCTCTGCGACTTTACCACTGTGTTTAGCCGATTATGAAAAACAACTCAAAAAAGGAGATAATTTGATTTTTGCTTCCTTCGGTGGAGGCTTCACTTGGGGCGCCGTTTATTTGAAATGGGCCTATGATTCAAAATAATTTTAACCAACCCAAAAGACTAAACTTTCTAATATGGATTTAAAGGACATTCAAAACTTAATCAAGTTTGTGGCAAAAAGTGGTGCCAGCGAAGTAAAACTTGAAACCGACGACATAAAGATCACTATTAAAACCGGAACTGAAAACGAGAGAGGTGAAACCACCTATATTCAGCAAATCCCTACAATGGCTCAGCCGCAAATGCAAATGCAGCCTCAATCTTCAGGAGCGCAACAACAAGCTGGGCCTTCTGCCGAAGCTACTTCAGAAGCCGCAGATTCTAAATTTATCACTATAAAGTCGCCAATTATTGGAACTTTCTATAGAAAACCTTCTCCAGACAAACCCGTTTTTGTGGAAGTGGGAAGCACTATCAGCACAGGCGATGTTCTTTGTGTAATTGAAGCAATGAAACTTTTCAACGAAATTGAAAGTGAAATTTCCGGAAAAATTGTAAAAGTTTTGGTAGACGATTCTTCTCCTGTAGAATTTGACCAACCGTTATTTTTAGTAGATCCATCGTAGTATAAATCTCAAATTTCAAATTCTAAATCCCAAATTTAAATTTTGGAATTTGGTGCTTGTAATTTATAATTTCAAAACAGTATGTTTAAAAAGATATTGATTGCAAATAGGGGCGAGATTGCATTGCGAATTATTCGCACCTGCCGTGAGATGGGTATAAAAACCGTAGCCGTTTACTCAACCGCCGACGCCGAAAGTCTCCACGTACGTTTTGCTGATGAAGCTGTGTGTATTGGCCCGCCGCCGAGTAATTTAAGCTACCTTAAAATGTCCAATATTATCGCTGCCGCAGAAATAACAAATGCAGACGCAATTCACCCTGGTTACGGATTTCTTTCCGAAAATTCTAAATTTTCAAAAATCTGTCAAGAGCACGGTATAAAATTTATCGGTGCTTCGCCTGAAATGATCGAGCGCATGGGCGATAAAGCTTCTGCTAAAGCTACAATGATACTTGCTGGAGTACCAACCGTTCCAGGAAGCGAGGGCATTATAGAGTCTTTTGAAAAATGTGAAAAACTGGCTGAAGAAGTCGGCTATCCCGTAATGTTGAAAGCCACCGCAGGTGGTGGAGGAAAAGGAATGCGAGCAGTTTGGAAAAAAGATGAGCTTAAAAAAGCATGGGATAGCGCTCGTCAAGAAGCTGCTGCAGCCTTTGGAAATGATGGCATGTATATGGAAAAGCTCATTGAAGAGCCACGCCATATTGAAATCCAAATTGTTGGCGATAGTACTGGAAGAGCTTGCCATTTAAGTGAACGCGATTGCTCAATTCAACGCCGTCACCAGAAACTTACTGAGGAAACCCCTAGTCCATTTATGACGAAAAAACTTCGTACAGATATGGGTCTTGCTGCCGTAAAAGCTGCAGAATTCATTAAATATGAAGGCGCTGGAACAATAGAATTTTTGGTGGATAAACACCGAAATTTCTATTTTATGGAAATGAATACCCGTATTCAAGTTGAACATCCAATCACGGAACAAGTTATTGATTACGATCTAATTCGTGAACAGATTTTAGTAGCCGCTGGCGTGCCTATTTCTGGTAAAAATTACACACCACAATTACACTCAATAGAATGTAGAATTAATGCCGAAGATCCTTATAACGATTTCCGTCCATCACCAGGAAAAATCACGGTTTTGCATGCTCCGGGAGGTCACGGCGTTCGTTTGGATACGCACGTTTATGCGGGATACACAATTGTTCCCAATTATGATTCAATGATTGCGAAGCTTATTACTACTGCTCAAACTCGCGAAGAAGCTATAAACAAAATGAAGCGTGCTTTGGACGAGTTTGTAATTGAAGGCATAAAAACAACCATTCCATTCCACCGTCAATTGATGGACGAACCGGATTATGTGGCTGGAAATTACACCACAGCTTTTATGAATACGTTTAAAATGAACGAACCTGAAGAGGAATAGTTCTTTTTAAATAACAAACTACGAGCACCAAATTCCAAAAACTTACCTTTGGTTTTTGGTGCTTTTTACATTAATATTTCTTTAGTATGAACCTCAGTTTTTGGGAATATAAAACCTGGCTTTCCAATATTGATTTCGCAGTCATTGGAAGCGGAATTGTTGGCTTGAGCTGTGCTTTGGAACTACGCCGAAAACATCCAAAAAGTAAAATTGTGGTTTTTGAACGCGGCATGCTTCCCAGTGGAGCGAGTACTAAAAATGCTGGTTTTGCTTGCTTCGGAAGTATTTCAGAAATATTGGAAGATTTAAAAACGCATTCCGAAGAGGAGGTAATTCAACTTGTAAAAAATAGGGTTGAAGGTTTAAAATTATTACGAAAAACGCTCGGCGATGAACAATTGGATTATCAAGAATATGGCGGTTATGAGCTTTTTACGCAGCAAGATTCAGAACTTTTCGAAAAGTGTAAAGCACAAATTCGTTTTGTAAACCACTTGTTGAAACCAATTTTTAATGCTGATGTATTTTCGGAAAAGGAAAACAATTTCGGTTTTAAAAACATCCAACCAAAACTTATTTATAGCGCATTTGAAGGGCAGATTGACACTGGAAAAATGATGCTTGGCCTAATAAAAAAAGCTTCCGAAGAAAATATTTTAATATTGAATTCCTCAGAAATTACAGAGATGTCGGACAATGGAGATTCCGTTTCACTTCAAATAAATTCTTCCAAAGATATTTCAGTGAAAAAAGTTTTCATCGCCACAAATGGTTTCGCGAAGCAATTTTTAGATGAAGACGTAAAGCCGGCCAGAGCACAAGTTTTGGTTACAAAACCGATTGATAATCTAAAAATAAAAGGGACTTTTCATTTAGAAAAAGGGTATTATTATTTCAGAAATATTGAAAATAGAATTCTTTTTGGTGGGGGAAGAAACCTCGATTTTAAAACCGAAGAAACCACCGAAATGGATTTGACAGAATTGGTGCAAATCAAGTTGGAGCAATTACTTAAAACCGTAATTTTACCTAATCAATCTTTTGAAATCGAACACCGCTGGAGCGGCATTATGGGAATGGGAAAACAGAAAAAACCCATTATAAAGGCCGTTTCAGAAAACGTTTTTTGCGGGGTCAGACTTGGTGGAATGGGCGTCGCCATCGGAAGTTCAATCGGTAAACAATTAGCATCATTTGTATGATTAAAAAAATATTCAAGTTCATTTTAAAATTTTTCCTTTGGTTTATCGGTCTTACAGTATTGTG
>JBBQUI010000148.1:0-6643 GCA_038212575.1 Flavobacteriales bacterium | reverse complement strand
CTTGTTTAAATAGTACCATTGTGTTTTGGTAAGGATAGCCGTTTTAATATCGTAAACCATTTGGTGGCCTGCCTTTAGATTGAAAACATTTTGAAGGAAGGTGTTTTCATCGGTATTCAAGTCGTTATTCACCAAGTATTTATAAACTATTTCTTTGTTTATTTGGGCATCAAAACCGGGAAGGTCCAAAAATTGTTTCACTTCGGAGCCAATATAGATGGAATTTCCGATTAGGATATAACAAAAAGGCTTTATACCAAAACGGTCCCTGCTGCAAAAAACGATTTTCTTTTTTTTATCGTACAGTACAAAAGACCACATTCCGTTGAAATGGTTTAGGCAATCCTGCCCCCAATAATCGTATGCCGCAAGGATTACCTCGGTATCTGTTTCGGAAGTGAAGGTATAACCCTGTTGCTTTAATTCAATCTTTAATTCAATGTAATTATAGATTTCACCATTATAAACAATCACGTAATCTTGGTAAGCCATAGGTTGATGGCCAGCACTGCTCAAATCCAAAATAGACAGTCTCCGGTGTCCCAAGCCAATATTACCGTCCACAAATATGCCGGAATCGTCGGGTCCGCGATGGATGATTCTATTGTTCATGGAATCAAGCAAATTAGGTTCGACAATGGTGTTGTCTTTATTTATTATGGCCGAGATTCCACACATTATTTTAAATATTTTCTTTTGTACTGTTCAAATTTTTCTTTTTTGATGAAACCAATATACTCATTCTCATCCTTATATCTAATACATTCCGAAGGATCCAAATCCCTCAGTTTTTTTGCGGGATTCCCTGCAATTACACAATGTCCTTCTGGAAAGGATCTGGTTACCACCGCCCCTGCGCCCACGATTGTAAAATCTCCCAGTTCTACTTCGGGAAGAATCATAACATTCATTGCCACCAAGCAGTATTCCCCAATTTTAATGGGCTTGCACAGAGTATAATCCCGTAAATTGTATAGGTTATGTTTGGCACTTTGTATTCCCACGTTGGCTGATATTTGCGTATAGTCGCCAATTTCAATACCATTTTTGCCCTGTATGTAACAGCCCCGCATATAACCGGGACAGGTATCCACACCAATTTTAATATTTTTAAAATATGCAATTTCACTGGAAGGATGAACGGGCCAATAAATAAATCTATGACTGGAATTAAATAAAACCTGTCTTAACCAATGGGAAAACTTGATCTGTATTTCGGAGTTTTCAGTGCCTTTAATAAAATCAAAGTAGGGTATTGGTCTCAATAGAAAATTGATTATTCTTTCTAGGTAATAAAAAAACTTGTTATAAATTTTGATCAGAAAAATCATATTTTAGATTTTTATTTATATTGGATTAGGCAGGCAACATAAGTTTTCTATATAAAACATTATTCCAAGAAAGGCCACTTTCCTTTTGTAGCTCCAAACCTTTCTTTAAAGAATGATGCTTTATCGCGGAAATAATGGACACAGCTTTCTCGTTTTGTAATTTATTTAAAATTATTTTCTTTTCGTCTTCATTTAGGGGGCAATTTTTTGATAAAATTAAAGCTTCCGTAATCAATATGTATTTGAATGGTATAAAAGGATTCGTCATGTTGTCATTCATCTGTTGATCATCGTGTTCCCTGGACCAGATTAAAGCCCCTGGCATTAACACAACCGGAAATCTCTGCGAAAGTTTATGCCATATCTCCACATCGCCAACGTGTTGTTTTCCGCTAAAACCATGAATGGCTTCAAATGATTTTCTATTTATTATACTGGACATAGGCGCTTTGTGGAATATGGATTTTAAATCAAAGTAATGATATTTATAAGCCTCCGGAGGTGATAGTTGAAATGGATATATTTGATCCTCATCCTGTATATCCAAACACAGTCCGTAACCCGCTTCAGGGAATTGCTCCATATAGTACACCATTTCCTCCAGTCCGTTGGGATACATCAAATCATCCGAATCCACGTACTTTAGGTATTTTCCCTTTGCATAACTTGCGGCTTTGTTTCTATTGGGGTAATCGCCTAAATTATTTTCATTGATATATACTTTAATCCTGTTGTCCTGTGCTTCATATTGGCGTGCAATTTTTACGGAAGCATCATTGGAACCATCATCCACGATGATCAATTCCCAATTTTTAAAGGTTGATTTTATAACACTTTCAATAGCTTGGGCCACATATTTTTCCCTATTATATACTGTCATCAATACTGAAACCAAGGGTGCATTATTTTCCATATATATTTTTTAAGTTGTTAATTCTATTTGCAAGTGTAAAAGGCAAAAAATTCATAAGATTGTAATTTTTGGTTTTCATGAAAGCATGTGGTTTTGTGTTAATAAATACATCTTCATAAGCTTTTGTCTGTATATATGGTTTGAACATTGATTCCGCTTTGCTGATGCATTTATGGCTTATTACTGCCATTTCGTCTCTATTATTGTCCAGATATTTAATGAATTTTCCATATTTTTCAATTTCGTCCAAGGGTACGGTATAACCTGTAACCCCATCCTCTATAAGTTCTGGGATGCCGCTTTTTAAGTTGGTCGCTATTGGGATAACACCACATTTCATGGCCTCAACAATTGAAACCGGTAAGCCTTCGCCATACGAAGGTAAAATTAAAATATCGTGTTCACTATGCAGTGAAATAACTTCTTGATTCGTCAATTTGCCCTTAAAATTTACATTGGAAAAGGATTGTAGTTCCTTCATTAATTTTTCCTCCAAGGGCCCAGCTCCAATAATGTTGAATATAAAATTAATTTTAAGTTCTGTCAATTGGGTCAGAATATTCTTAAAAAGCAATACTCCTTTATCTTCAATTAAAGCACCCACAAAAGCCACCCGAATTATTTTGGCTCTAACTTTTTCTTTATCATTATCTATAGTTAAGGGAACTGGAAATTTCACACTTACCACATCAATTTTTGAAAATGTGTCTTTGTTTTCGAAATTGGATTCAATCTTTTCCATCAGATAATCGCTCACCGTAATTATAGTATCAATCAAATGGCCCTGTTCATTGATACAGTTAAAGTAATGATCATAGTCTCCGTGCATAATATATACCACAGGGATTGTAAAATTAAGATTATTAACAACTTCCAGTTCAATCCCGCCATCGTTGGATATTAAAATAGAATTGTTATCAAGATGCCTTTTTATCTTATTCATTACACCCTGTTTACTCGACCATTTTCCATTATAGTTTATTCTAATAATTTCATCCGCGTTAAACTCATCTTGAACCCTCAACAAGGGATCGTCCATTGTATTATGGATCAACACTACTTTGGCTTTACATCTATTGGTTCTAAACCTCAACAAATTTCTAACCACGGATGCTACCCCTCCATCCTTATCCGGCAATATATAGACTAAGTTTTTCATATGGGTTTTGGCGAAAATTGAAGTATGCTGAATGTTTCTCCAGAATTGAAAATTATAAAAACATTACTATACCCATCAAACTTAATATATGAATGCGTTTTTTTATGATTGCAAACGTTTTTTTCTTTCAAGATAAGTGTTTTTTAAAATTTTTAGTAAATCCATAAATTCTGTGAAGCCCTTGGTTTTCGCAACAATATTTATTAAAAAATAACAAAGTATATAAATAGATGACTTTATGGCAATTAGCAGGAAATGATTAAATTCCATTTCCGGCATCAAGAATTCTATTATCATAACAATTATAAAGGGTGTAAAATATGTTAGAAAAAGTTTCATGAATGAACCTATTTTAAAGTCAAAAAACCTTCTTAACAAGACCAAGTTAAAATACATTCCTATTATAGCCGCAGCAATGGTTGCAATTATATAGGCGTACAGACCATAATATATGGCAACCGGGATTGCCAAAAGATATAGTGCCTTTTTGATAATTTCTACTTTAAGATTTGCTCCAGACTTTCCGATGCTCAATACCGGTGTCACTAAGATGGTTGGTATAGTATGTATAAATGTGAACAACCCCAAGATTTGAAAAATGGGCACACTCCCAAGCCATTTTTCGGTAAACAATAGAACAATGATAGATTTGGCGTTGATCACCGCCAATCCAGAAAAAAGAAAAGTGGTGAAACAAACCACATGTAAAACTCTTATTAAAGCATCCCGTAACCTTTTATTGTCATCCGCAATTTTTGAAAAAGAGGGAAATAGCACCCCAGAAATCGATGAGAAAGCAAATGTGAAAACTAGATTATCTAAAGACTGAGCTTTGTAGAACAGACCTAATGTGGATGCGGAAAATAGCTTTCCGATAATAATGGTATCAAGTTTATTGAATACAGAATCAATAAATATGCTCAAGGAGTATTTGTAGCCAAAATTCCAAAGTTCCTTCACTTGTTTTATATCAAACAAAAAACTAGGTTTCCAAGGTGAAAAATACCAGATTAATATGGTGCCAATAACCCATCCGGATATTTGGGAGTATATCAAACTATATACGCCAAAGCCCGTATATGCCAAATAAATTCCCACACCTCCTGAAATAAATCCGGAAACCAGTTCAATTTTAAAAGGGGTTTTAAAATCCAGTTTCTTCTGGAAAAGCGCATTTTGCAACGTAGAAAGCCCTTTAATTAAAAATGTCAAGGACATTAACTGTGTTATTGGCTTTAATTGGGGCATTTCAAAATAAACCGCAACCCAGGAAGCGGAAAAAAACATAGCCACGCCTAGCAAGGCGGCCATCAACATATTTATCCAAAAAACTGTTGAAAGCTGTGTTTTGTTTACTCGCTGCTTTTGAATGATGGCATTCCCAAAGCCAAAATCCACAAAAGAATCTGTAAGACTTGCAAACACCATGGCCAAGCCCAAGAGACCAAAATCCTCTGGAAATAACAAACGCGCCAAAATGGTGGAAACCACAAAATTCCGGAACTGACCTACCATTATTTTGGTAAAATTCCAACTTGCGGCATTTAGAGTCGAACTTTTGAGATCTTTCTTCAAAAAAAATTATTTAGTCTTATTTTGATTTATTGTAAAACCTCTTGTGAACAAAGTCCTATGTATATATTATAATATTTTAATATATATATATGTACTAAATTCTTACTTGGAAAAGTTTCATGGGTAACCTAGGCACATACTCAATAGGTATTATCACTGATAATCTTTGCAAGAAAACCCAATATTTTTTCCACTGTAAATTCAATATTAGATTTCCCTTACGATATCGTTTTCCAACTTATAATTTTTTTTGCTCTGGTCACAAACTGCAAGCCCTTCTTTATCAAAACGCAATCTGTTTCCTGCCTTACTTACCCATCCAATATGTTTGGCGGGATTGCCCACTACCAAACAATAATCGGGAATATCTTTTAAGACCACTGCTCCGGCACCGACAAAAGCGTATTTTCCGATATTTATCCCACAAATTATAGTGGCATTGGCGCCGATGGAGCACCCTTTTTTAAGAAGCGTTTTTTTGAATTCTTCTTTTCTTATAATAAAGCTTCGAGGATTTATAACGTTTGTGAAAACAATGGAAGGACCCAAAAAAACGTCGTCTTCCACCTCCACTCCTTCATAAATAGAAATATTGTTCTGCACTTTTACGCCATTCCCAATTTTTACATTGGGACCAACAACACAGTTTTGCCCAAAGGAACAATTTTCGCCAATAACAGTATTGGAAAGAATATGGCTGAAATGCCAGATTTTGGTCTTGTTGCCAATGGTTACATTGTCATCAACGTACGAAGATTCGTGAACAAAGAAATTAGCCATTAATGATTTTTTTACAGAATGGATGATATTCCCCTTTAAGCCCAATAGGTTCCAAATTTCGAATGGTAGATACCATATTTATGGAACCATAAGCTTCCTCTAGCCCAAAGCCATTGCCTTTTAAAATTTCCTCATAGCTTCTTGTGTGCAATTCGTTAAAGCCGCCACTGAATTCAATCTCTTCTCTATCTACGGTAATGGATCTAAACGTGGTTAGGCCGCGCTCCTTTACCTCATTTGGGATATGATCATAGTTTACGGAAAGAAACCAGCGTACCTCCGCATTTTTTAACTTGAAACTGCCCGCATTGGTATCAGCGGTTTTAATATGTACCGTGTTTTCTATTACATCACCAAAAATCCAGCAGAGCATATCGTAAAAATGTACGCCTATATTTGAGGCAATGCCCCCGGATTTGGCTTCATTCCCTTTCCACGAGACAAAATACCATTTGCCACGGGAGGTAAGATACGTTAAGTCTATATCGTAAATTTTGTCAGGGTTTTTTTCGAGCTCTTTCGATACTTTCTCTTTTAAAGCTATAAGGGAAGGATGCAACCGAAGCTGAAGGATATTGTTTATTTTCTGACCGGTTTCCTTTTCAATCAACTGCAATTGGTCTACATTCCAAGGGTTTAGAACCAAGGGTTTTTCACAAATAGCATCCGCCCCGTTTTTAAGTGCGAACCGAATATGGGAATCGTGCAGATAATTGGGCGAACAAATAGACATATAATCTATGCGATTTCCACTGTCTCTTCTCCATTTGTCCACAAACCTATCAAACCGCTCAAACTCTGTAAAGAAACTGGCGTTTGGGAAATTACTGTCCATAACCCCAATACCGTCATAAGGATCCATCGCGGCTATAAGATTGTTGCCGG
>JBBQUI010000147.1:0-6715 GCA_038212575.1 Flavobacteriales bacterium | reverse complement strand
CGCTTTACAAAAATTTCCTTTACGTGTGGGTTCACCACCAAATCTGCATAGCGTTGGCGGTAGCGTTGTTCGGGATCTGTAAAAGCGTCGTGTACTTTTCCATCGGCATCAACACGTGGTTGCGGCAAGGGTTTTAAAGCCTTGCTCAACAGCGTGAATTTTTTTACCATAATGGTTTTTTCGCCTACTTGGGTTTTGAAAAGTTCGCCTTCAATTCCTATAAAATCGCCAATATCGAGCAGTTTTTTATAGACTTCGTTGTAATGGCTTTTGTCTTCGCCTGGGCATATTTCATCACGGTTAAAATAAACCTGAATGCGGCCATCTGCATCCTGAAGTTCTGCGAAAGAAGCCGAACCCTGAATTCTTCGGGACATCAACCTTCCGGCAACTACCACCTTTTTTCCCTCCTCAAAATTATCCTTTATCTTTTTTGAAGTGTTATTTACAGGGTATAAATCTGCGGGATAGGGATTGATTCCACGATCGCGTAGCTGTTGTAGTTTTTCTCTTCGGATGATTTCCAGTTCGGAAAGTTGCATAGATTTTTTCTAAAAAATGACGTGCAAAGATAGGGAAAGGAAGTTCTATATACTAAAACATAAATTCCAAATCTCAAATTCCAAATCCCAAAAAAAACCAATTTCAAATTTCAAAAATGATAGTTATAAGAGAGAATGAAGCACTAGTTGTAAAAAAAACCACAGAGAACACAAAGTAGGCACGAAGCACACAGAGAAAAAGTTTATGCCATTTGTGTAAAACTCTTTAAACTTTGTGGTTAAAAATAAAATCTTGTAACAAAAGGAAAAATGGCTTGACACATAGCTTAAATATTAATCGTAAATTTGTTTTCTATGAATATATGGAGAGTTCTGTTAGCAATCCTTTTTCCGCCACTTGCCGTAATTGGTAAGGGTTGTGGTTCCGTTTTGATCGTTTTTATACTTACCGTTTGCGGATGGATTCCCGGTGTGATTGCCGCGTTAATTATTTTGAACAACCCTAAAAAATAATCAAATGATACAAAAATTACTATTCCTTTTTGCCTTGGCTTTTACTGCCACAAGTTGTCAATTTACCGAAACCATGGTTATGAATGAAGATGGTAGCGGAACCATGACTGTGGAAGTAAACATGAACGAAATGATGGCCTTTGGCGGCGCGGCCGTTACTGATTCTATGGAAGTAAAAATGGATACCATTGTTTATATGAAGCAGTTTTTAGAAGAAAAAAAAGATAGTATTTCCAAACTTTCTGCAATAGAACAGGAGAAATTGAAGAAGCTTGAAAATTTTAATATTCACATAATTATGAACTCGGAAACTTCCGAAATGGTTTATGACATTTCAACAAAATTCAAAAACATAAGTGAGGCGAACGATATTTTGAACGGACTGGAGCAGGCAAGCAATTTGATGCCAAATATGGATTCCAATTCCCAAGAGACTAAAAAAGAAGAAGATTCCCCAGAAATTATTGGGGTAAATTATTCATTTAAAAAGGGTACTTTTAAACGCGATGCCTATATAAAAGATAAAAAAATGCACCAACAGCAGGTGGACAGTATGAAACAGGCTGAAGCGTTTATGGGCGGATCCAATTATACTTTGAATTATACCTTTCCGAAGAAAATAAAGAAAACATCAAATCCGGAAGCTGCTTTTTCAGAAGACAAAAAAACGGTTAGTATTCAGGCACCTTTTATAGAATATTTCAATAATCCGGATTTACTTGATTTAGAGGTTGAATTGGAAAATTAGGGATGTTGGAAGCTGGATGTTGGAAGCTGGATGTTGGAGGCTTGAAGCTTGAAGCTGGATAATGAGTAACAAATTAGTGAAACACAAATAAATAAATAAATTATGAAAGCATTATATTTTTTAATTCCACTCTTTTTTGTCAATGCCTGCAAAACGCAGACGGGAACAGTAATTTCATCAGAAAACACGAAAATGGAACAAGTAGAAAATAAAGTTACGGGCTGCCCCGAAGAAGGAACTTGCAGCGTGATGGTCCACAAAAACAAGCGTTTGGTTATAAAGGAAGATGGCACTGGCGCTACCTATCCAGAAATGGCAGCTGGAGAAAATATGGTTGTAGTTTACACCTATTCCAAAGAAGGGCCGGAAGGTACTGTGGATGGTGATTATTCTGAAACCATTCATTTTGAAATTCCTACTGCCACAACTACCTTGCGAAAGGAAGACGCTTCTTTGACCGATGTAAATTTGCTATATGGAAAGCACTGCTTCTGTAAAGGCGAAGCCGGCTATTATCCTGTAACCAACGGAAAACTTTTAGTTGAAAAAAGCAGCCAAGGAATTACTTTCGACCTTAAATTTAAAGTGGAAAAAACTTCGCAGGTAGTTACGCATATTTCGGAAATGGTGAAGATGTAAAAAGATCCAAGAACCAAGACCGCTTCGCTACTGGAACTAAGACGGTTTCCTGATATATCGAGAATTCTCTTGTTTCCCTTATGTCCTGTTTCCTTTAACTCTTGTTTTCTAAATCTATAAAACAAAAGAGGCGTTCAATCTGAACGCCTCTTTTTTATAAGCAATTGTTATTGAAACTTAATTCTTAACAACCTTCTTGGTAGTTACTTTATTGCCGTTTTTCACAACAAGGAAGTACATTCCGCTTTGAACATAATTGTAATCCAATTGTTTGCTGAAAGTACTTGATGCTGAAACATCATCAAAAGTAGATTGACTGATGGCTCTTCCTCTTAAATCATAAAGTGCAACTTCAATATTATCATTTGAAGCAGGCTTGAATGTAAGGTTGAAAGTTCCGTTTGATGGGTTTGGATAAACCGCAAAATTATCAAACGTAAAGTCTTCAACACCTACAATTCCATCAACAGTAATAACTGCATTGTTAAGGTCATAGAAGATATTGTTTGATGAAATAACCATTAATCTACCACTTGTAGTGTTTATGTTTGGCACATCCACCACAGCGCTTCCGTTGTTTGGCACGTTTAGCGCCACCGAAAAAGGATAGGTTTGTCCTCCATCTTCTGAGAAGAAAATATCCACCAATGGGCTGCTAACTGGAGCTACGTCAGTACCTGCAACATCCCAAGTTACTGTTTCTGTGTTTCCAATTGTCCAAGTTGTAGGAACAGCTTGTGAGGTTACCAAAAATGGTCCTGAGGTTCCATCAGTTGTAACAACCATATTATCACTGGCAGAAGAACCAGCACCTGCAACATTGTCGCGAACCGTAAAACGGAAGCTCAAGTTCCTTCCCACTGAGGGAACAACTTCCCAAGTGCTTTGAGTCTGGTTGTTCAAAACGGTTGGTAAGGCTGGCATGTATCTATCTGGAGATGCAAGCGGATCAATAGATCTAAAGGCTGGGCCAGTAGTTGAAGTATTTAGAGGGGGCATAGGAGCCACTTGTGGGTTCATTTGTTCCCAGCAATAAGATAAAATGTCACCATCAGGATCGGTAGCAATACCTTTTAAAATAAAAGGAGTTGATTTTGGGATGGTATAATCCGGTCCTGCATCAGCAGTTGGGGGTAGGTTATTGGTTGGACTTTGTGCACCACATTGCCCTTGCCCAACTGAAATAAATTGCCACATTTCCTGAATACTGAAAGCATGGAAATAATCGTCACTTACATTTTGTACGTTGGGAGGGCAAATTCCTGCATACCCCATAATGGTTGATGCACTTCCAGGCTCGTAAGATGCACTTGATCGTTGGCAATTGTTGTTTTGGGTATGGTTACCACCAAATTGGTGGCCCATCTCATGGGATACATAATCTACATAAAAAGGATCGCCTATTGGCTGTGGTAAACCCGTTACTCCACGAGCTTTGTTAGGACCGCAAGGAGATCGCAATTGGGCAATACCACCACCTCCAGTAGTAAATACGTGACCTATGTCATAATTTGCAGAACCTATAATACCATCTATCTTAGACTGTATCTGGTTGATTACGTTAGAGGTATTATCCAAACCATCTGTAGCAGGATTCAAAAATATTATATCCACGTTGTTTGGGATAATCACCATAGTTAGGGCAACATCTCTTTCATAGATTCCATTTACCCTTGTCATTGCGACATTCTGAGCAGCTAAAACTGCCGCTTTCTTAACCTCATCGCTGGCTCCTGGATCAATACCTTGGTTGTTTAGGTGCCAAAGGGAGTATTCACCGTTAGCGGCCAAGGCCAATCTAAAGGTTCTTAGTATACCATCGTCTGCATTTCGGTTGAAACCTGAATTTTCTTCAGTATTTTGGCGTGGGCCTATTTCATCCTCTACCAAACACACAAAAGTTTCAAGGGAAGCGGGCAAATCTTCTCTTGAGTAGCTAATATATTGTCTTTTATCATTAGTATAAGGATCTATATATACAGTAGCGTGCTTTGCAGAAGTTATCATCACATTAACACCGTAAGGCGAAGTGCTGAATCTGGCAATAGCCGTAGGGTCATCAATACCCTGGCCGGCAAACGAACGGATGTTTGGATGTTTTTGCTGCAATTCTGGTGCAAAGGTTGATGCATCCACAACTCTAAATTTTTGCAATTCACCATTGCCAACCGGAAGTTCAATAATTGTATTGGAACTTTTAAGGTTTGCTCTGGAAGGAGCAGTGGCTAGAAGTGATTGTAGTGCCGAGGTATTTAAACTGAAAAGTTTATAATCAGCAGGAACGGAATTTCTGAATTCCTTCGTTTTTGTTGTAATAGAACTTTCTGAGACCGGAGTCCAGATTTTTGAAGAATTCTGTGCGTTTATCCCAAAGCACAGCAGTGAAAGGGATAAAATCACAATGGATTTTAATGTACTTTTTTTCATTTTTAGGTAATTTTTATGAATGTTTAGAATGGTAAATATAAGAGTCTTTGAGGAAATTAGTAAATTTTTAAGAAATTAACTTTGGTTTTTAAAGCAAAAAACTCAAAATATGATCTGGGCTAACCCAATTAATTGATAGTTTTGCCTACTTATTAATAAAATTAACAGAAAGTGGGCAAGCATTTGCAAATAGAAGATTTAGGATTAAAGGACTACAAAGAAACCTGGGACTATCAAGAATTTCTTTTTCAGAAAATACTTCAGATAAAAAGCAAAAACAGAAATGAAAAACTAAACCTCGATACCCCCAACTATTTTTTGTTTGTGGAGCATCCGCACGTTTATACTTTGGGTAAGAGTGGGCATATTGAAAACCTGCTCATTTCCGAAGAAAAATTGAAATCCATTGATGCCAAATTCTATAAAATAAACCGAGGTGGCGATATTACCTATCATGGCCCGGGGCAAATTGTGGGCTACCCTATTTTGGATCTTGAAAATTTCTTCACAGACATCCATAAATACATGCGTTTTCTGGAAGAAATGATAATTTTAACTTTGGCTGAATACGGCATACAAGCTGAAAGAAGCAAAGGTGAAACTGGGGTTTGGCTGGATGTGGGAACTCCCTTTACCAGAAAAATATGTGCTATGGGCGTTCGGGCCAGCCGCTGGATTACAATGCACGGTTTTGCATTGAATGTGAATACTGATTTGGGTTATTTTGACAATATGATCCCTTGTGGAATTAAGGGTAAAGCTGTTACCTCTTTAAATGTGGAATTGGGAAAGGTCGAAATTTCTTTGGAAGAAGTGAAAGAGAAACTTCTAAAACATTTTCTCGACCTGTTTGAAGCAGAAATAAATGAAAAAACCGAAGTTTTAAACTCCGGTTCTTAAAATCTAATTTGGTTATTGGTTATTTTGAAAATGCTGTAAGCAAGCTACTTGAAGATACTTTCCCGTTTTGATAATCTTCCTGTTTCACCATTCCCACACCTTCCGCTATCCATTGTTTTGAATTGCTTGTTTGTGACACACCCATTTTGGTAGTCATTTCAGAAGTGATTACAAAACAGTCAAAAGTACCCGCTGGGGTAGTAACATTTTCTTTTCCAATAACTTTTCTGTTGGTTATATTCAACTCCATATTCATCTTTATGCCGCTCATACTAATATTCATAATCATCTGAGCATCGGGAAGTGTTTGGCCTACAGAAAGATTGTTGGGTATTTCCAGATCGGTACCGCTAATGTCATAATCCATATTTTTAAACTGTTCCACCATCATTGGGCTAACCATGGATTTATAATCAATAGAGATTTTACTACCATCGCAGGTTACGTTATATTCGGTTTCCGCTATCAGTTTTCCCTTTTCATCCTTAATGGAAGATTGCATAGTTGCTATCTCTCCTTGAGAAGTTTGGGTTTTATTTAAAATTGTATAATCAATAACAGCGGCTTTTTTTCCTTTTTTGTCGTATGTAGTTATTTCTGCCTTGGTCCCTTCTTTAAAAGGATAGTATTTACTGCAGCCGGTTTGGGCTGAAATAGTTGCCATGAATCCTAAAAATGCAATTGTGGCAATTAAAATTTTTTTCATAATTGTTGATTTTAATTATTTTAAAGTTTAATAAATTCTACACGCCTGTTTTGTTCTTTTCCCGAGGACGAAGTATTGTCGGATACAGGACTGGATTCGCCTTTACCATCAGTGGATAAACGGTTACCATCAATTCCGTGGTTTTGAATGAGGTAGTTGCGCACACTGTTAGCTCGTTCTTTTGAAAGTGCAAGGTTAGCGTCATCACTGCCGTCAGCATCTGTGTGGCCCACTACTTTTAATTTTAAAGATGGAGTGCTTTTCAATGCTTCGGCTATA
>JBBQUI010000146.1:0-6728 GCA_038212575.1 Flavobacteriales bacterium | reverse complement strand
CTGCAGCATATTTCACGTTTATCGCGAATTGCAGAAGACGAATACGTTTGGATGGACCGTTTCACCATTCGTAATTTGGAACTTTACCATTCCAATCAGCAGAATGCGGTTACGCTTTTGGATGTTATTGACAAAACCATTTCACCAATGGGCGGAAGGCTTCTAAAACGCTGGATGGCGCTTCCGCTTAAAAATGCTGAAAAAATTGTACGTCGGCACGAGGTTGTAAGTTTTTTGCTCGACAACCCCGTGGTTTTAGAAAAAACCCAACAATACACCAAACACATTGGCGATTTGGAGCGATTGATTTCAAAAGTAGCGACAGGCAAAGTGAATCCACGCGAGGTTATTCAGCTTAAAAATTCTTTGGAAGCTGTAGTTCCGATTAAAGCGTTGGCCTTAAATTCTAAAAACGAATCGCTCAAAATTATAGGCGAACAATTGCATGATTGCGAATTACTTCGGAACAAAATAAAGGAAACACTTTTTGAGGATGCTCCGGTGAATATTCTGAAAGGAAATTCAATTGCCGAAAGTTTTTCCGAAACACTCGATGAGCTTCGAAATATTTCAGCCAACGGAAAGGGATATTTAGGTGATATGCTGGAGCGCGAAACCAAACGCACTGGAATTTCTTCCCTTAAAATTGATTCCAACAACGTCTTCGGTTACTATATAGAAGTTAGAAACACCCATAAAGACAAGGTTCCGCAGGAATGGATTAGGAAGCAAACGCTTGTAAACGCTGAAAGATATATAACCGAAGAACTGAAAGAATACGAAAAAAAAATTCTAGGCGCCGAAGAAAAAATACTGGCTTTGGAACAGGAAATTTTTGGAAAGCTAGTGGATTGGATGCTTCAGTTTATTGGTTCAGTACAGCAAAATGCAGCTTTGATTGCGCAAATGGATTGTTTGTGTTCTTTTGCAACGCAGGCCAAAGAAGCAAATTACACACGCCCGCTTTTAGATGAGACTTTCGACTTAGATATAAAGGAAGGTCGTCATCCTGTAATTGAAAAGCAGTTGCCTCCCGATGCTCCCTACATTGCAAACGATGTTTTTCTAGATCGCGACAACCAGCAAATCATTATGATTACTGGGCCAAACATGAGTGGTAAATCGGCCATTCTTCGGCAAACGGCTTTAATTGTTTTGCTGGCACAGATGGGTAGTTTTGTTCCAGCTTCTGCGGTTCGAATGGGTTGTGTTGATAAGATTTTTACGCGCGTAGGAGCGAGCGATAATATTTCGATGGGGGAGTCTACTTTTATGGTAGAGATGAACGAAACGGCAAGTATACTGAACAATCTTTCGGAGAGAAGTTTGATTCTTTTGGATGAAATTGGCCGTGGAACAAGTACCTATGATGGAATCTCAATCGCGTGGGCCATTAGCGAATATCTGCACGAGCATCCTTCGCGCGGAAAAACGCTTTTTGCTACCCATTATCACGAATTGAACGAAATGACGGAGACTTTTGCACGAATCAAAAATTATAATGTTTCGGTAAAGGAATTGAAAGATAATGTGCTTTTTCTTCGGAAATTGGTTCCCGGTGGAAGCCATCACAGTTTTGGAATTCACGTTGCAAAAATGGCTGGAATGCCTCAAGCGGTACTTCAGAGAGCAAACAAAATCTTAAAAAGGCTTGAAAAAAGCCACGCTTCCGAAGAATTGACAGAAGAAATGAAAGCAGTTTCAAAAGAGGAAATACAATTGAGCTTTTTTAAATTGGACGATCCACTTTTGGAAGAGCTACGCGAAGAAATATTAGATATTGATATTGATACACTTACGCCCATAGAGGCGTTAATGAAACTGAACGAGATTCGGCGGATGCTACAGCGGAATGCATCGGTAAAATTTAAAAAGTAAAATTCATTAATAATTTATCAAAAAAGACTTTGCTTTTGAAGTAAAATTTTTAAATTTGCTCCCGCTTTCAATAGGAAGTGACGTTCATTAAAAGTAAACGCGAAAATAGCTCAGTTGGTAGAGCGTTATCCGCCGCGGCGGATGGAGGTCATCAAGTTGTTCTTTAAAATATAATGCGAAAATAGCTCAGTTGGTAGAGCGCTATCCGCCGCGGCGGATGGAGGTCATCAATTTGTTCTTTAAAAATATAATGCGAAAATAGCTCAGTTGGTAGAGCGCCACCTTGCCAAGGTGGAGGTCGCGGGTTCGAATCCCGTTTTTCGCTCAAGCAACATGCCGATGCAATTCGGCATTTTTTGTTAAGTCCCGGTTGCAACTGGCAGCCGAATTAAGCTGATGTGGTGGAATTGGTAGACACGCCGGACTTAAAATCCTGTGACCATTAGGTCGTGCGGGTTCAAGTCCCGCCATCAGTACAAGCTTCCCCTTTGTTTAATTATGAAGGGGATTTTTTATGTCTTATTTAAAAATATAGGTCACAAAAAAAAGCCCTTTCAAATTTGAAAAGGCTTTCTGTTTTTTAGCAAAAAAATTGCTTATTGACCGTCAGTAGCGTCTTTTACAGCTTCTTGAGTCTCATCAGCAGCATTCTCGATAGCGTCTCCGGTATCTTCAGCAGCTTCTTCAATAGCATCTCCTGTGTTGTCCATAGCATCTTCTACATCGTTAGTTGTAGTTTCAGCAGTATCGTCAACTTTTACTTCTGTGGTTTCTCTGCAAGAGTAAACAGAAGCAACTAAAGCAAGAGCGGCAAGTGATAAAAAGATTTTTTTCATTGTTCAATAGATTAGTGATTAATAGTGCGCAAAAGTAATTAAAATTTTGATTGCGTATCATTTAAAGGATTATTTTTTCTATGCAATTGTAAATATTTTTTCGGGAAATTATCCATTATTGCTTTGGAATATTTCCAAAATAGAGTATTTTTAATGCATGAAAAATTCGATTTCTATTGAAGCTACCCGTTTTAAAGCACTTCGCGAAGAGCTTCGCCATACGCAACAATCCTTTGCAGAACTGGTTGACATTGGAGCTACTACTGCAGACATTGAAAGGGGAAAGACTAAAATTACTGGTAAAATTGTGATGGAGCTTATGGCCCAATTCAATATAAATCCTTTATGGCTTTACGGCAAAAGTTTTGAAAAATATATTGATACCTCGCGCGGTGATGTTAGTCCAAAGGTTATAACAATAGATTCTTTGGGGGAGGATAGTATTTTGTTGGTGAACCAAAAAGCTGCAGCGGGTTACCCAAACAACATTCACGACATGGGTTGGTATCAAACCTTGCCAGCTTTTAATATTCCATTGCCGGAATATCGGAATGCTTCCTATCGCGGTTTTCAGGTGGAAGGCGACAGTATGTTACCAAACATTAAACCGAACGAGTGGGTTTTGGGCCGTGCAGTGCCGAGCATCAACGAAGCGACTGACAGTAAGATTTTTATAGTGGTTTTAAGAGATTCGGTTTTGGTGAAGAAACTTCAAAAAATCCCAAACAATCCGCAAAGCATCAGGCTTATTTCCTTCAATGATGAATATTTGCCCATTGATGTAAAAGTGAAGGATATTCAAGAGCTTTGGCAGGTGAACAGTAAATTAAGTTTTGGGGTAGATGAACCTTCGGAGAGTAATTTGTTACGCCAATTACAGCAATCCATGGATGAACTTAAGGCCCAAATTGACGACATTAAATATAAAAAAACCGACTAGGTTTATAGTCGGTTTTATAAAGAATTTTAATGGGTAAAATTAGTTGTTTTCGTCAACTTTAATTTTAGTATCCCCATCAGCATCTGTCTTTATTTTTACTTCTTTTTCATCGGTTTCCATTTTTATTTTGGTATCACCGTTTTCATCTTCCTTAACCTTTATATCGGCTCCTTCATCCTGCATTTCTTGGATAAGTTCTTCTTGTTCTGTCATTTCTTCTTTTTTCTCTCTACAAGAAGTAAAGCTAGTTGCAATAAAGGTTGCACATAGAAAAATCATTGCTAGTTTTTTCATAATTTTTAGTGTTAATGGTTAGATTAATTATTGTTTAAATTAAATATCGTCAGTTCCGCCTGTTCCGGTATTTTCCTGAATTTCGTTTACGCCTTCCTGAATAGTATTTTCAACAGGATCAGTAGCGTCATCGTCGGTAATGTCCTTTACTTCACCTTCGGTATTATCCATTGCATCGTTCACGTCGTCAACAGCGTCTTGAACGTCATCTGTTTTTTTGTTTTCGCGACACGACACAAAGTTAGTGCTGAATGCAACAACCAATGCGAGACTTAAAATTAACTTTTTCATAATTAATTGTCATCCCCAATTTTATCAATTTCTTGATTTATTTCTTTGTTCACCTCATTGTCCACTTCTTTGGCGGTTCTCTCAAGGATTCCTTCCCGTTCTGGAGTCTCGGGGGTGTCGTCAGTGGTTTCAACCCGTACTTCTCTTATTACTTCTTTCGTCTCGGTTTTTTGTTCACGGCAAGAGGCAAAAGCTAAAGCCGCAATGGATAGGGTAATAAAAAGTCTTTTCATAATTAGATTATTTTAATTTTAAACAAATCTACTTTTTTATATCAAGAGAATATATAATTTTATACTAAAAGGTGCAAGAAAGGTAGTATTATTAATATTTTTTTTTAAAATCCACATTTCTTGTTCAAATAGTATCGCTTTCGCTAAAATAATTTGCAACGTAATGTATTATTTTTTTTGTTGCTCCTGTATTTTTATTTACGAAATGGCCGGGAATCATTCCGGTCTTGTTTCTAAAATTAGTATCATTTACTAATTTTTGAAGAATCAAAGTGCACTCTTTTTGGGTTTCTATTGGGAAAAGCCCAGCCAAGTCGCGGAGACGAATAGCTTCAGGAAATTCCCCGTAATTTTTTCCAATAACAATCGGAACCCCAAAAGTAGCCGGCTCCAAAATATTGTGAAGTCCAGTATTGCCCATCGCCCCGCCCACATACGCAATGTCTGCATAACTATACAGTTTGCTCAACAAACCTATACAGTCAATAATTAACACGGAATATTCGGAAATATTCACTTCATCAATATTGGAATGTAAAACAGTTTTTTTGAGAATCTTTCTGGTAAAAACTTCAATTTTATCAGTTTCAATTTTATGTGGTGCAATAATTAATTTTACGTTTTCGGGTGCCGAATTTATATAATCCAAAAGCACGGCTTCATCTTCGGGCCAAGTACTTCCGCAGACAATGCAAAGCGAATTTCCTTTAAAATCTTCGGCAAATTTTAAAGTGTTGTCTATTTCAATTTGGCGCGAAACCCTGTCAAAACGAGTGTCGCCACTAACTGTTATATTTTTGAAACCAATACTTTGCAAAAGTGTTTCGGAATTTTCATCCTGCACAAAAAAGTGGTCAAAAGTAGCTAGAGCTTTTCGCATAAAACCACCGTAAGGTTTGAAAAAGATTTGTTTTTCCCTAAAAACACCTGAAACCAAAAGCGTGGGAATGTTTTTTTTATGAAGCTCAAAAAGATAGTTGGGCCAAAATTCATATTTCACAAAAAACGTAAGCGTCGGATGAACTGCCGCAATGAACTTTTTTGCATTTGATTTTGTGTCCATTGGCAAATAGACTACAACATCGGCCAGCGAAGTGTTTTTCTTAATTTCAAAACCCGAAGGTGAAAAAAAACTGACTACTATTTTATGGTCGGGTTTTAGTTTTTTCATTGCTTCCATTATGGGAACGCCCTGCTCAAATTCGCCCAATGAAGCGCAATGGAACCAAATAGTTTTATCTTCCGAAGAAATTTTTTGTTGAAGAATTTCAAAAACGTTTTTCCGCCCGTTAACGAAAAGCTTCATTTTCTTGTTGAACAGCGCCACAATCCTTAAATGAAAGGAAGCTAAATGAATCATCAAATTGTAGATTGTCTGCATACGTGACAAAAATACCAAATTAACAGTACCAAATTCCAAATGCAAAGCACAATAACTTAATAACCCAATAACTCATTAACTTCATTATAAACAAATATCATTTTCGTAATTTTACCGGATTCAATATTATTTCTGAAGATGAAAAAAATACAAATGGTTGACCTTAAAGGTCAGTATGAAAATATAAAGGAGCGCGTGGACAGTTCTATAATGAACGTTATTGAAACCACCGCTTTTATAAACGGTCCAGAAGTTCACGAATTTCAAAAGGAGCTTGAGCAATATTTAGATGTGAAACATGTAATTCCGTGTGCAAACGGAACCGATGCTCTTCAAATTGCAATGATGGGGCTTGGCCTAAAACCGGGCGATGAGGTTATAACGGCAGACTTTACTTTTGCAGCAACAGTTGAAGTTATTGCACTTTTGCAACTCATTCCTGTTTTGGTGGATGTTGACCCGATCAACTTTAACATAGATGTTGAAGCGATAAAAAAAGCGATTACACCAAAAACGAAAGCGATAGTTCCTGTACACCTTTTTGGCCTTGCGGCGAATATGGACGAAATTATGGCTATTGCCAAAGAGCACAATCTTTACGTAATTGAAGACAACGCCCAGGGAATTGGAGCGGATTATACGTCGAAGGATGGTTCAAAGAAAAAAACAGGAACCATTGGCCATGTGGCTTCCACCTCTTTTTTCCCTTCAAAAAACTTGGGATGCTACGGTGATGGCGGGGCTATTTTCACCAATGATGATGATTTGGCACACATTATTCGAGGCATTGTAAACCATGGAATGTACGTGCGTTACCATCACGATGTGGTGGGTGTAAACAGCAGGTTGGATTCTATTCAGGCTGCAGTGCTTCG
>JBBQUI010000145.1:0-6833 GCA_038212575.1 Flavobacteriales bacterium | reverse complement strand
CGCATGCGTCATCAAGCAACTATGTTAACAAAACCATCAAATCGTTAATAAAAGCATACGTTTCAACTTTGAACGGCTTGCTGAATGCTTTACTTTTGACACTGAAAATTAAAACTAATTATGGCAGATTACAAAGCACTCGAAGATTTGGTAGTTCAAGTCCGAAGAGATATTTTAAGGCAAGTACACAAAGTAAATTCCGGACACCCGGGAGGTTCATTGGGTTGCACCGAATTTTTTGTGGTGCTTTACAACGAATTGATGGAACGTAACGAAAATTTCACAATGGACGGCATTGGTGAAGATCTTTTCTTCCTTTCAAACGGACATATTTCTCCAGTTTTTTATAGTGTTTTGGCGCGAGCTGGATATTTTCCCGTGGAAGAATTAAACACCTTCCGACTTTTGAACTCGCGTTTGCAGGGTCACCCAACCACACAGGAAGGTTTGCCTGGTGTTCGCATTGCTTCGGGTTCTTTGGGGCAAGGTATTTCCGTTTCAATTGGAGCTGCGCTAGCAAAGAAATTAAACAAAGACAAACATTTAATCTACACACTTTGTGGTGATGGTGAATTGCAGGAAGGCCAAAATTGGGAAGCCATAATGTATGCGGCTGGAAATAATGTGGACAATTTGATTGTAACCGTAGATTTAAACGGCCAGCAGATTGATGGTGCTACAAAAAATGTGCTTCCTTTAGGAAATTTGAAAGCTAAGTTTGAAGCCTTCGGTTGGGATGTGATGGATATTGAAAAAGGAAACGATTTGAAAGCCATTGTTGCTGGAATGAAAAAGGCAAAAGAAAAAACAGGCAATGGAAAACCTGTTTGCGTTTTGCTGCATACGGTAATGGGTAATGGCGTTGACTTTATGATGCACACCCACGACTGGCATGGAAAAGCGCCAAATGATCAACAGTTGGAAACTGCACTTTCACAAAATCCTGTAACCTTGGGAGATTATTAAAAGCCACCTAGCCCCGCCGCGGCGGGGGAACTTACTCATATTTAAAATGAAACTAAACACTTAAAACACAACCCGTTATAAGCCCCTCCTTCGGAGGGGTTTGGGGAGGCTTATGAAAAAATATACAGATACAGGTAAAAAAGACACGCGTTCAGGTTTTGGCGACGGATTGACAGAGCTTGGAAAGAAAAACAAAGATGTTGTAGCACTTTGCGCTGATCTTACCGGTTCGCTTAAAATGGACGAATTTAAGGAAAACCATCCCGAACGTTTCTTTCAAATAGGAATTGCTGAAGCAAATATGATAGGTATTGCAGCGGGAATGACCATTGGAGGAAAAATTCCGTTTACTGGAACTTTTGCAAATTTTTCTACCGGAAGGGTTTATGACCAAATTCGACAAAGTGTTGCCTATAGCGGTAAAAACGTGAAAATATGCGCCTCGCACGCTGGTGTAACTTTAGGTGAAGATGGTGCAACCCATCAAATTTTGGAAGACATCGGGTTGATGAAAATGCTTCCTGGAATGACTGTTATCAATACTTGTGATTATAATCAAACTAAAGCTGCAACCATTGCTATTGCCGATTACGAAGGTCCTGTTTACCTTCGTTTTGGGAGGCCGAAAGTTGCAAACTTCACTCCCGCCGACCAAAATTTTCAAATTGGAAAAGCCGTTCAATTACAAGAAGGGACTGATGTCACTATTGTGGCCACCGGCCATTTGGTTTGGGAAGCATTGCAGGCTGCGGAAACGTTATATGAAGATGGAATTACTGCCGATGTAATAAATATTCACACCATAAAACCGTTGGATGACAACGCAATTTTGAACAGCGTGAAAAAAACAGGCTGTGTAGTTACTGCAGAAGAGCATAACTTTCTTGGTGGTCTGGGTGAAAGCGTAGCACGTTTATTATCCACTCAGCACCCCGCTCCTCAAGAATTTGTTGCCACAAACGATACCTTTGGTGAATCTGGAACTCCTGAGCAATTGATGGACAAATACGGTTTGAATGCTTCAGCAATTGTAAATGCTGTTAAAAAAGTTATTGCCAGAAAATAAAGAGAGATAAACATATTTTAAAAAGCCCCGTACTGCATTATAGTACGGGGCTTTTTTATAAATTATATTTTTCAAATATTAACTATCGGAATCTAAATAATCTGGAATTCCATCACCATCAACATCTGGGAAAGTAATGTTGCCGTTGCCATCTATTTCTATTTCGAATTCTGTACGTCTTCCATCGCCATCGTCGTCATTGTCCAAATAATTTGCACCACCGCTGCCATCGGTATCATCATCCAGCAAATAGCCATTTCCATTAAGGTCTTCCATAAAAGAAGGAATGCCATCTTCATCGTGGTCAGCTACTTCCGATTCAAACAACTCAAATGAAAAGATAAGTTGTTCGTAAGCATCTAAGCCTCCCGTAGCAGTTGGGAATTGATAATATGCTAAACCTGAAGGTATAAAAACGGCTCCAATTCCATATCCTTCAAAAGTAAGAGTGCCATCAGGGTTAGATATTACGTTGGAGGCTCCTCTAAATTTGATAATAGCCTGTTGCAATCCTCTTATTATTCCTGGTGTGGTAGGAGTATCTACAAGGTTAAACCTAACAGGTATAACAGAGCTGTCAAACAAATCTAGATTCATTAATCTTCCTTCATACGTATTAAAAGTATAATCAGAAAAATGTGGTCTTTCTCCTTCACCTTCACGTACGTTCAAATAGTAAAGTTTATAGGTAACATCGGTATCCACTATATCGTCAACCTCCATAAAATCGACCTGTTCTATTAAAGGGGTTTTTGAAGCATTATCTCCAGCAATAGTATCAAACTTCATTTCAAAATTTTCGGGATCGGCCTGAAAGTCTTCATAGTTGTAGAAGTGGGTTTCCAAGAACACTTCAATCTCGGCTTGCGCTCTTATTGCTTCTTCTCCACGATCTCGCGGCGGTATAGGCTCTGGTCCGCCACCATCATCTTTCTTACAGGAAACTGCAACAACAAGCATTACAATTGATAGGGCAAACGCATATTTAATTTTTATCATCATAAAATTTTTGTGGGCGCAAGATACAATTTTCCGCTATTTTTGTATAATACATTAACGTTGTTTTTGGGATAATAATTATGAGGATTGATAAATATTTATGGTGCGTTCGGTATTTAAAAACCCGAAATATTGCAACACAGGCTTGCAAAAAAGGATCGGTTCGGGTAAATGGCGGCATTGTGAAACCTTCACGCGATGTTTATCCCGGTGACCAAATAACGCTTCGTAAAGAACAAATTAATTATGAACTTGAAGTTTTGGATCTTCCCCCAAGTCGTGTAGGCGCAAAACTTGTGGATATTTATAGAAAAGACACAACCCCAAAAGAAGCTTTCGAAACCAACGAAATGTTGCAATATGCCAAGACTTATTATAGAAAAAAGGGTGTTGGCAGGCCTACAAAAAAAGACCGACGGGACCTGGACGATTTTACGGATACACCCGATGGGGAAACAGAAGCGTAATAACTATATTTGGAAAAACATTTGAAGATGCAAGACACAAGCACAGTAATCCTTGACAAAAAACAGATAGCGCACAAAATAAAAAGGATTGCCTATCAAATATATGAAAGCAACGTAAATGAAAAACAAGTTGTGATAGCTGGAATTATGGACAATGGTTTTCTGCTCGCAAAAAAAATAAAAGCGGAAGTAGAGAAAATTTCACCGATGAAAGTTGTGCTTTGTGAAGTGTTCATCGATAAAAAAAATCCAACTAACGAAGTAAAAACTTCATTAAAAAAAGAAGATTACAGCAACAAGTCGCTACTTTTGGTTGATGATGTGCTGCACTCCGGAACTACCCTAATTTATGGTGTTAAGCATTTTTTGGAAGTGCCGTTAAAGCAATTTAAAACTGCTGTACTTGTGGACAGGAATCACAAAAAATATCCTATTAAAGCTGACTTTAAAGGAATTTCGTTGTCAACTTCCTTAAATGAAAACGTTGAGGTAATCTTTGAAAAAAATAATGACAGGGCTATTTTAGAATAATTTCAAGATTATTTTTTCTACAGTGTCAGCTATATTTTCCGAACCATTTTCAATAATCACGTTTGCTTGATTATAATAAAATGCTCTTTCAAAGAGATGTTTTCTGATGAAATCATTTAGTTCTTCTTCACTCTTTAGATGCGCTACTAAAGGGCGCTTAGATTTTTCGTGGAAAAGTCTTTTACTCAAAACATCAAGAGGAGTTTTTAAATATACGGTCACTACGTTTTCCTGTTCAGCCATAAAGGACATTGAATCTGCATAACAAGGCGTTCCCCCACCAGTTGCCAAAACCAGATTGCCTGTTTTGGAAAGTGTTTTTTTAAGTACTGCATTTTCAATTTTTCTAAAATAGATTTCACCTTTTTTTGAAAATATTTCTGTGATGTTACAGCCCTCTTGTTTTTCAATAACTGAATCAAGATCTTTAAAAGGAAAGCCCAAAACCGCCGCTAATTTTTCACCGACAGATGATTTTCCGCTACCCATATATCCAATCAAAACTATTTTCATATTTATCAAATTACAAATTTTACCGTTTTATGAAATAAATATCCCATAAATCTTCATCAAATTTCTTTATAAAAAAGGCTTTCCGAACAAAAAATATACTTGTGAACCCTTGTTTGTCAAGAGTTTTGAATTTTTATCAAATTTAATTGATTTTCGTTTTGAAAAATTAATTTAATGATAGTATATTTGCACCCGCATTCAAAGGAAGACTTGGTAGCTCAGTTGGTAGAGCACCTCCCTTTTAAGGAGGTGGTCCTGGGTTCGAGCCCCAGCCAGGTCACAAAAATGATTACAAATTTAAACCAAAACTCTGCTAATATTATAATCGGCAGGGTTTTTTGATTTTAGGGATACCATTTAATTTTATATTATTTGATTGTAAAGTTTCATAAATCGTCTACATCTTTTTATAATCGTCAACATCCTTAAAATTTTGATCTAATTTTTTTCTTGCAACCAATATGGCTGATTTGACTTTCGTTTCATTTATTGTTCAACAATTAAGACGGCAGCTATGCGCACTTCTTAAATATTCTCAATTTTATTTTGGGTTTAAGGCAAACGAGCCATAAACAACCAAACGAATATTTATTTCGGATTACCCTAAACTGAAAAAGAGTTAACCTCTGAACATTCATCGCAATTAAAACTATATTTTCGTTCAGTATCAGAAAATGCGCACGTTGATTTTTCGGATTACACGGTAAATTTTACGATATCGATCGGATTTTTTTGTGCCTTAATTGATGAAGGAGTTCTTTAGTCTTTTTAATAAATTTTAGTTACTAGCTCGATTTTTTTAGATATCAAAAGAATAACGACCAAAAACAACAAAACTATTGTTATGGCACCCCATACAAAAAAAATCGATTTTGGAAAGTGGTCCCCAAAAAACCTTTAAGCGAATAAGCGAATGCCCACCAGAGATGCGAAAATGCAAAATGTGACCCATAGACTTTGCCTTGTTCCTCAATAGGAACGGTTTCGCCTATAAGGGTTGCGGAAGGTATTTCGGCAAGGCTTTACCCAAGTCCTGCTAAAATCCAAACTAAAAATAACCTCTAAGAATTGAGGTAATTATTTTCATCTCAATTTAAGAAATCAGGTTTTTGTCATTTGAATAACTTTTTTTGCGAACCACCAGTTGATACACACAAGGAATAACTACCAAATTCAACACCGTAGCAGAAAGCAAACCACCCAAAATAACTACAGCCATAGGACTTTGGATTTCACTTCCTGGCTCTCCACCTTTTAATGCCAATGGTATTAATGCCAAACCCGTTGTAAAGGCTGTCATCAAAATTGGGTTTAAACGGTCTAAAGCTCCTGTCTTGATTAACTCAAATCCTTTCATTCCTTCCTTTCTTAAGTCTTCATACCGTGATACCAATAAAATACCGTTACGTGTGGCAATCCCGAAGAGACTAATAAATCCGATGGTAGCTGCAATACTAATGATGCCCGATGTAAAATACACAATCAAAATTCCACCAATTAAGGCCAATGGCAGATTAATTAAGACTACAAAAGCCAGTTTCACATCTTTAAATTCGTAATAGAGCAACAGAAATATGATAGCGATGGCAATAATTGCCGTTATCATAAGTAATTGCGAAGCTTTCGATTCGCTTTCAAACTGTCCGCCATATTGCACACGGTAGCCTTCAGGCATTGTTACATTATTTGCCACAACTTCCTTTATTTCGTTTACTGCACCTCGTAAATCCCTACCTTGAACATTGGCAGCCACTACAATTTTACGCTGTACATCTTCCCGATTGATGGTATTTGGACTGCTTACCGATGCTACTGTTGCCAATTCGCCCAAAGTGGTTTGTCCCCCATTTGGTAAGCTGATTAGGGTATTGCCGATGTTTTCAATATCATCTCGAAATGGTTTTTCATACCGAACCACCAAATCAAAATACTTCTGACCTTCATAAATCTCACCAGCTTCTTCGCCTGCAAAAGCGATATCCACTTGCTCCATTAAGTTGCCGACTGTCATTCCGTACGCTGATAATATTTGGCGTTTCGGTTGGATGCGTATTTGCGGTACTTCAATCTGTTGGTCAACCGCAACATCTGCCAGTCCATCAATTTCCTTGATGCTTTGCTCTACGCTTTTACCAACTTCAAATAAGCGTTGCAAATCTGAACCAAATATCTTGATGGCAATATTGGCACGTGTACCCGATAGCATATGGTCTATACGATGGGCAATGGGCTGTCCCAAGGTTATATTAACACCTGGTGCAATACTCAATTTGTTTCTTACCTCCTCAAAA
>JBBQUI010000144.1:0-6918 GCA_038212575.1 Flavobacteriales bacterium | reverse complement strand
TTTGTGGTAGCTTACTTCCTTTATTCCTTTTTTTGCGATTGCTGAAAGTGTTTCATCCGGACTGTTTTGCAATTTTTCCATCAACATTAAATGATAGACATCAAATAAAAATTGTCGCCCAATTGTATATCCAAAATGTGTATTTGGCTGTTCAACAAGTAAACAATTTTTGTATTCCCTTTCAATTCTTAGGAAAGCGATGTCGTCTTCGGTCTTGTCTTCACCTTTTAACTTGGCGGCATATTGATAATAACTTCGTGTTTGACCGAGCAAATCCAAAGAGATATTGGTTAGCGCAATATCGGTTTCCAAACTGGGGCCGTGGCCGCAAAGTTCGCCCAAACGCTGCGCTAGGATTAGGGAATTGTCGGCGATAGTGAGGATGTAGTTGTATAGATTTAGATTTTTCATTTTTTAAATGGCATTAGGTATTGGGCATTGGGCATTAGTTGTTTCTTTCTTGTATTTTATTCCTCAGGGAAGAAAGCATCTTTGTCAATTCTGAAAGATACATTCGATTTTCTTCGTCCTCTACTTGTGAAATGTAATTCCTTCTTTTTGCTTTCGTACTGCAAGAAACACATTCATTGGAACTAAATATTGCATAATTTATATGCTTAATAAATTGCGGGTCACTTCCCGGATACCCTTCTGAAATATTTAATGCAATTGAATCTGCCGCTCTTCTGAATTGAGACGATAATGCATATAATTCATGTTGTGGGAATTTCATAACCAAGTTATTTATCAACTCGGCGAAATCCATTGCCTTTTGATAAACATTTAAATCCTCAAACTTAAAATGATAATTACTGTTCATACTAATTCCCAATACCTATTGCCTAATTCCATTTCGCTTTACATGTGTTTCACCTCATCCGGCAAATCATAAAAAGTGGGATGACGATATACTTTATCTTGGGCAGGTTCAAACATTTCACCATTATCTGCAGGATTTGAAGCAGTAATATTTTTGCTTTCCACCACCCAAATGCTCACGCCTTCATTTCTGCGGGTATACACATCGCGGGCATTTTCCATTGCCATTTCGGCATCAGCAGCGTGAAGGCTTCCGAAGTGACGGTGCTCTAATCCGTTTTTACTGCGTACAAATATTTCCCAAAGGGGCCAGTTTTTTTTCATAAACAAAGTATTGAGTAGTTAGTATTTTGTATTGAGTTATTCATTATTTCTCTAAAGATTTAATTAATGCGTAATTCATTTTTTGTACTTCTATTACTTCTTTAAGAATAGGTTCTACCAGATTTTCAGATACTAAATTAAGTTTGTGTGAAAGTATTAACTGAGTAAAAAGCTCATAGGCTGAACCATTTGCAATGCTAATAAAGTTTTTAAATTCACCTTTTGTAATTCTCCCTGCACCTTCTGTGATATTTGACGGAACAGAAACGGCACTTCGCCGTATTTGACTTGTCAATCCGTATTTTTCTTCTTTTGGAAATTTTGAAGATAATTTATACGTTTCAACCGCAATGTCCATTGCTTTATTCCAAACTTTTAAATCATTCAATACATTCATAATCGTAAAGTTCTAATTACTAATTTCTCAATACTCAATACTTACTTAACTTGCTTTAGCTACTTTTTTATTTGCATTTTTTTCAGCGTGTGCCATTGCAGCATCGCGAACCCATTCGCCATTATTCCATGCATTTACACGGGCATTCATTCGCTCTTTGTTGCACGGACCGTGACCTTTTACAACTTGCCAGAATTCGTCCCAATCAATTTCGCCGAAATCGTAATGTCCGGTTTCCTCGTTCCATTTTAAATCTGGATCGGGAACAGTAATTCCCAAAAGGTCTGCTTGTGGCACTGTTTGATCTATAAACTGTTGACGTAATTCGTCATTACTTTTACGTTTCAATTTCCATTTCATCGATTGCTCTGTGTGAACTGATTCCGCATCGGTTGGGCCCAACATCATCAAACTTGGCCACCACCAGCGGTTCAAAGCATCTTGCGCCATTGCTTTTTGCTCTTCGCTGCCGCGGCAAAGGGTTAACATAATTTCGAATCCTTGGCGTTGGTGAAAACTTTCTTCTTTACATACGCGAACCATCGCTCTCGCATAAGGCCCAAAGGAAGTGTTACAAAGCGGCACTTGATTAATAATCGCAGCGCCATCAACCAACCAGCCCACTGCGCCCATATCGGCCCAAGTTACAGTTGGATAATTGAATATAGAGGAATATTTTGCCTTTCCGGAATGCAATTGTTCGTAAAGTTCATCTCTGGAAATTCCCAAAGTTTCACAAGCAGAATACAGATATAATCCGTGCCCGGCTTCATCCTGAACTTTTGCAAGCAATGCCGCTTTTCTTCGCAATGAAGGCGCTCGGGTAATCCAGTTTCCTTCGGGAAGCATCCCTACAATTTCAGAATGGGCGTGCTGGCTCATTTGCCGAATATGTGTTTGACGGTATTTCTCCGGCATCCAATCTTTCGGCTCTATTTTTTCGTCGCGCGCAATGCGGGCTTCGAAAATTTCCTCTAGGTTTTTTACTTCTTTTTCGCTCATATCCTATTCTTTTATTATTACAGATGAAGTACTTTCAGAAACTTCAATCATAAATTTAATATTTCCTCTATTTACGCTATCAATCATTGGCAGAATCTCTTTCATAATCTTCAAAAGATTTTCGTTTGAGATATTTCCCAAATCAATCTTTATCAATTTCTTCGGTTTCGAATTCAATAAAAATGAATTTCTAAAATCCTGATCCTTGGTTATTAAAATGAGATTATTTTTATCTACATAACGTATTATTTCATCGTCGGTTGTATTCCACTTTCTTAGTATTCTATTTATGTGTTCACATTTATAGCCTGAATCTTCAATTGATTTTGCTATTTTTATAGAAATATGAACATCGCATAAAAATTTCATCTAACTCGCTTCAAGAATTGATTTTCCCGATACAGATAGTTTGGCATATTGCAAACAAGCGTGAATATCTTCTAATTCAAGTTCGGAATGGTCCGAGACGATTTCTTCCTTACTCATCCCCGAACTCAACATATCTAAAATAACCTCTACAGGCCAACGCAAATTTCTTACCACAGGCTTGCCGTGGCAAATCTTTGGGTTGATTGTTATTCTATTTAATGCTCCTTTTTCGCTCATAATATTATTTTATATAGACCTACAAGGTTTTTGAAACCTTAAAGGAAGATTCATCATACATCAAAATCTACTTTTACTTTTTTGGAAGTTGGAACACTTTGGCAACTCAACACAAAGTTTTGTGCCACTTCCTTTTCTTCCAAAGCGTAATTTACTTTCATTTCTACACTGCCTTCTAAAATTTGACATTTGCAAGTGCTGCAGACGCCGCCTTTACAGGCGAATGGCAAATCTGCACCAGCGGCTAAGGCGGCATCGAGAATATTGTCAAAATCTTTTGTCATTGTAAACTGGAACTCTTTTCCACCATCCACAATAGTTATTTCAACACCTTCAACATTTTGCTGCGCCAAACGTTCGGAGCGTTTTTTATCTTCTTCGGTTAATCCTGTTACGAACAATTCAAAATGAATCAATTCTTTTGGCAAGCCAGCTTCAATTAAATAGTTGCTCACGTAACTCACCATTTCCTCGGGACCGCACAAAAACACTTCGCTGGTATCAGGTATATCGATAAAGGTTTTGGTTAAAACCTCCATCTTTTCATCATCAAAACGACCATTCAGAAGTTCAATATCGCGGCGCTCTTTAGTTAAAAAATAATAGATTTCCAGCCTTCCAAAATATTCGTTGCGCAACTGTTCCAAAGCTTCTTTAAAGATAATGGATTTCGCCGTTCTATTCACATAAAACAGCTTGCAAGTTGCATTTGGCTCCAATGCCAAATGTGTTTTAATCATTGAAAGTACTGGTGTAATTCCGCTTCCGGCCGCAAAAAACAGATAGTTTTTTTCCTTGTCTGGTTCAATTTCAACCCCAAACATTCCACTGGGTTCCATGATTTCAAGCGTGTCTCCAGTTTTTAATTCTGAATTTACAAAGGTTGAAAAAGCACCACCGGGAATCACTTTTACGGCAACCTTCCATTCATCATCTACCGGACTGGAACACAAACTATAGGAACGGCGGGTATCTTCGCCATTTATATCAGCTTTCAAAGTTAAGTGTTGACCTTGGCGGAAGTGGAATTCTTCGGCCAATTCTTCAGGAACATCAAATGTGATTACCGAACAATCGTCGGTCTCTTTGTAAACGTTCTTTACTTTTATTTTATGAAATTTCGCCACGTATTTTTTGTCGAATTAGGTTAACAAAACTAACGCTTGTTAGTTAGAATTGCAAATTATTAACTTTGTGATAAATTGCCCCTCACACAATACCCTTTATCAATACCGAAACCATATCTTTTTTCAAAATATTTACATCCAATTTTCCTCGTTTTTGATACCACAAATAAAGGGTTCGCAGTGTAGAAAGTATTGAAAACAGTATTACTTCGGGATGATATGGTTTAATTTCACCCGCTTCAATTCCTTGTTTTATGATCCTTCGGAAATTTTCTTCGTAATCTTCCCGCATTTTTACAAACGCCTTTAAATCTGTTTCCTCCAAATGCATCCAATCGTTATTCAAAGCGGCAAGTGCATCGGAATGGTTTACCGTTATATCTATATGAAGCTCGATTACTTTTTCAACTTTTTTAATCGCCGAACTGTTTTCAGCAACCACGTTTGTCATTCCCTTTGTAAATTCCTCAGCAACTTTTAAAATAATTTCCGAAAGTATTTCCTGCTTTCCGTTAATGTGATTGTAAAGACTCGCAGCCTTAATATCCATTGCCGTGGCGATGTCGCGCATAGAAACTGCTTTATAACCTTTTTCGTTAAAGAGGCGAGCTGCGGTTGTTATTATTTCTTCTTTTCTGGAAATTGCTTTCATTGTTGATGCAATTTACAAAACAAGACCCAATTACCCCTTCCGTCTTTTAAAATCTAAAAAGATTTTAAATCCACTTTGCATTCCTCTAGGTCGTGCCTCCATCGTCGGATGCAAGTGAAAAAGAGGAAATACCCCTTCCGACTTTTTTGCGGAAAAGCAAAAAACCCACCGTGCATTCCTCTCGGTCGTGCCTCCCTCGTCGGATGCAAGTGAAAAAGGGGAAGGAGCTGTACGTTTTCAAAACAAAACTCAGTACTTTTGATAATTATGAAAAGCAAGATTGAAACCAACGAATTGTTGGACCGGTTACCACCGCATTTAAAACAGTACATAAAGCCACAGAATTATGAGCAATATACGCCCATAAACCAAGCCGTTTGGCGTTATGTAATGCGAAAAAACGTGGATTATCTCGCAAAGGTTGCCCATGAAAGTTATTTGGGAGGTCTTAAAAAAACCGGTATTTCCATAGACGAAATTCCCTCAATGTACGGAATGAACCGTATTTTGAAGGAAATCGGTTGGGCGGCAGTTGCGGTTGACGGATTTATTCCGCCCAACGCTTTTATGGAATTTCAAGCGTATAAAGTGCTCGTGATTGCCAGCGATATCCGCCAACTTGAAAACATAGAATACACGCCAGCGCCCGATATTATTCACGAAGGCGCGGGCCACGCACCCATTATTGCCAGCCCGGATTATGCGGAATATTTACGCCGTTTTGGCGAAGTGGGCGCAAAAGCTATTTCCAGTGCGCACGATATTGATATGTATGAAGCCGTTCGCGAGCTTTCCATTTTAAAGGAAAGCCCCCACCCAGCCTCCCCCGAGGGGGGAGATGAAAATTTGGCGCTAAATAGCCATCTTCTAAAAATTGAAACAGCCGAAAACCGCGTTGAAGAACTTCAAAATAAAAAAGTGAAACCTTCCGAGATTTCTTTGATTCGAAATTTGCATTGGTGGACTGTGGAATACGGAATGGTCGGCACGGTTGAAAATCCGAAGATTTATGGCGCAGGGCTGCTTTCTTCCATTGGCGAAAGCGTTTGGTGTATGAAAGATGAAGTGAAGAAAATTCCCTATTCCATTGAAGCGGCCTATCAAGATTTCGATATTACAAAACCACAACCGCAACTTTATGTAACGCCAGATTTTGCTTATTTACAGGAAGTTTTGGAAGAATTTGCAAATACAATGGCTGTTCGAAAAGGTGGATGGCGCGGATTGAAAAAACTTATAAAATCAAAACAACTTGGCACTATTGAAATTAGTACCGGACTTCAAATAAGTGGTCATTTTTCGCGAATGATCAAAAACGATGACAACGAAGTTGTCTATTTCGAAACTGAGGGAGAAACCGCACTTAGCTACCGTGAAAAAGAAGTGATTGGCCACGGAATAATTCGTCATAAAAAAGGCTTCCGTTCGCCTTTGGGGAAATTGAAAGGCATTAATTTATCTATTGAAAATATGGGGCCGCGAGATTTGCAGGCGTATAATTTTTACGACGGAAAACCCATTGCTTTTGAGTTTGAAAGCGGAATAACCGTAGCAGGTTTGAACGTAACCGGAATTCGAAATTTAAGAGGTGAATTGATGTTAATCCAATTCACAAATTGCACCGTAAAATATAAAAACGAAGTATTATTTTCCCCAGAAATGGGCGATTTTGATATGGCAGTGGGCAAGGAAATTGTTTCGGCTTTTGCGGGTGCAGCAGATTATAATTCTTTTGATTTGGTAAACCACGTTTCTTCAAGCGAGACTATTCGTGTGCAGCTTTCGGAAAAAGAAACAGTATTAAATTCACTTTATAAAGAAGTTCGGGAGATTCGGGAAGAACATCCTCTCCTAACCCCTCCTTCGAAGGAGGGGGACAGATTAGAAGTAATTTTTAAAACTGTAAAAGAAAACCATTCAACCGATTGGCTGCTTCCGTTGGAGATTTATGAATTGGTTGCACAAACTGAATCAGATTTTTCGGAAGAAAT
>JBBQUI010000143.1:0-7043 GCA_038212575.1 Flavobacteriales bacterium | reverse complement strand
GGGTGGAAGACCGGGTTCGAACCGGCGACCCTCGGTACCACAAACCGATGCTCTAACCAGCTGAGCTACAACCACCATTTATTGTGCTTTAATAAACACAACTTCGCTAAGCGGACGCAAATATAAATCAATTCTTACGGTTGCGCAATACTAACTTTAAAGAAAATTAAATTAAATCGAAAATTGAATTCACCGCGGGATAGCGTTCCACATTAAAACCTTCTCCGTATTCAGTACCTATAAGCCTTCCCAAATCCTGCGCGCGATAGGTAATACTATCCCTGAAATTGACTGAAGAAATTGGCGTTTCGGGCTCATCTGCTTCTTTTTGGTGAAACTGGCTTTTATAGGCAAAAACCGCTTCAAGTTTCTTCTCCAAAAAACCTGTAACATCTACCACAAAATCTGGTTCAAGGTTTTTCCATTGAATATAATGGTACACATGTTTTGGCCGCCAAGCCTTTTGATGATTGCCATCCTGTATGGTTTCAATTTTTTGTAATCCACTTAAAAAACACGCATCACTTGCAAGTTTGCTCGCTTTTCCGTGGTCAATATGTCGGTCGTCAATGGCGTTACAGAGCACGACATCGGGCTGGTATTTTCTGATTATTTTAATTATTTCCAGCTGGGATGCGGTATTATTCACCAAAAAACCATCTGAAAATTCAAGATTATGTCGAAACTTTACGCCTAAAATTTCTGCGGCGTTTGCAGCTTCTTCATCACGAATTTCAGCTGTGCCTCGGGTTCCAAGTTCACCACGCGTTAAATCTAAAATACCTACTTTTTTCCCGTTGTTTATTTCTTTTGCCAAGGTTGCTGAACATCCCAATTCCACATCGTCTGGGTGTGCGCCAATGGCAAGTATATCAATCTTCATAAAATCTGTTTTAAATTTTTTCCATCTTTGAAACCTTTTGAAAAGCTCCTTCCAAATCCGCAATTATATCTTCCACTTCCTCAATTCCCACCGAAAAACGAAGTAGGCCATCACTTATATTTTGCCGTTTCCGCTCTTCAGCAGAAAGTAGTGCGTGCGAAGTTTTTGCGGGCGATAGAATGGTAGATTCCACTCCAGCCAAACTCATGGAAGGTTTTATCATTTTCAGCGCCTTTAAAAAATCGCCTACATTCAAAGATTCATTTATTTCGAAAGAAAGCATTCCCGTATAACCGCTCATCTGCCTTTTCGCAAGCTCGTGATCTGGATGGCTTTTGAGCCGCGGGTAATAAACCTTTTCAACCAAAGGATGTTTCTCTAACCATCTTGAAAGTTTTTTGGCATTCTTGTTTTGCGCTCTTACACGCAAAACCATTGTTTTCATGCTTCGTTCCAAAAGCCAAACCGTATAATCGCTAAGACTTCCACCCAAATTTTTGGCGAGGTTCCAAATTATTTTAATGTGTTCCTCACTTGCAGCAACCGCGCCAGCCAAAATATCACTATGCCCGCCCATATATTTCGTGGCACTATGAATCATAATATCGATTCCAAAATCGGCCGGAGTTTGGTTTACTGGTGAAGCAAACGTATTGTCGATCATTGTTATTATTCCGCGGGATTTTGCAATTTTTGAAATCATTTCCAAATCTGTAATACGCATCAACGGATTGGAAGGAGTTTCAACAAAAATCACTTTGGTGTTCTTCTGAATTTTTTCAGAAAAATCCGCTTCGGAAAAACCTTCGGCAAAAGAATACTCAATTCCGAATTTATGGAACTCTTCAACAACAAAATTATAAGTACCTCCGTACAAGGTCTGTGGAAGCACAACGTGATCACCTTTGTGCAAAAACGCGAGCATAGTAGTGCTTACGGCCGCCATTCCGCTTCCAAAGATAAGCGCGGATTCACTTTTTTCAAGCATTGCTATTTTTTTGCAAAGTGCTTCTTGGTTTGGCGTGTTGAAATAGCGCGGATAGCGTTTTACATCAACATCTTCATAAGCGTAACTGCTGGACATAAACAATGGCGAAATTGCGCCTTTGAATTGTTTGTCTTCAACCTCGCCTATGTGGGTGCAGATGGTGTTTATTCCTATGTTTTTTGAATTCATTCTCTATAAATTTTTCGTTGTGTTTAAAGGTATAAATTAGTTTAAAAATAAATCAATATTAATATGATTTTAAAATTTTACATATTTTAGTATATTAATTTGAAATAACCATGACCACAATATGGTCTGAAACCGCCAAGCAGAATTATAAGCAAAATATTCACTATTTGCTGGATGTGTGGGGCTTTAAAGTGATGAAAGATTTTATTTTTGAAGTGGAAGAAACTTTAAAAAAACTAAAATCCTATCCCGATTTGGGGGCATTTGATGAACAGATAGGCTGTCAAAAAATATTGGTCGTGAAACAGATTTATCTTTTTTACGAAGTGAAAAATGGAAACTTGCACATACTTGACATTTGGAACAACTATAAAAACCCTTTTTGGGATTAAAGAAATTCGTTCCTGATTTCCTCCATCAGTTTGCTGTGTTCCGTAAATTCACCTGTTTCAATCTCTTTTCTTGAACGAGCTATGTTCTCCTTTATTTCCTTTAAAATTGTCTCTTTCGGAAAAAGAATCTTTGTTAGCTCCTTTACCTCTTCCACTGTAAAACTATTATCCTTCAGTTTACGGTAATAAGTAGGTTTAGGCATCTGAAGTTTTTCAATAATATACCCCGCTTTATAAGGCGAATTTTTTATGAGTTCAGGAAGCTCTTTTAAATAATCTGAATATTCTGAAACTAAATGTATCATTTTATGAAACTTTTAATTATCAAAAATAGAACTCTTTACTTAAATACCCAAAATATAATGATATTTTTGACATTTCATTTTTTGGAATTTATTCGAAATTTGGAATTTCGCATTTGGAATTTAGTTTCTATATCTTTATAAAAAAATACTGCTATAAAATTCTTACAATGAAATTACTGCTCACCCATATAAAAGAATTGCTGCAAGTCCGCGAAAACTGTCCCACAAAACTTAGTGGAACAGAAATGAAAGAACTCCCAACCCTAAAAAACGCCTGGGTTTTTATAAATCATGGCGTGATTGAAGATTATGGAACGATGGACAAAATGGGCCCCCACCAAGGTTTTAAAACTTTGGATTGCAGTGGAAAAATGGTATTACCAGCTTGGTGCGATAGCCACAGCCACATAGTTTACGCAGGAAATCGGGAACAGGAATTTGTAGATAGAATTAACGGGCTCAGCTATCAAGAAATCGCTGAAAAAGGCGGTGGAATCGTGAACAGCGCTAAAAAACTGCAACAAACCTCAGAAGAGGATTTGTACCATCAATCTGCTGCAAGAATTGAAGAAGTAATGAGTCTTGGCACCGGAGCCATTGAAATTAAAAGTGGTTACGGGCTTACCACTGATGCAGAACTAAAAATGCTCCGCGTTGCCAAAAAACTTTCCGAAGAATATCCTATTACCATTAAAACCACATTTTTGGGTGCACACGCAATCCCAACGGAATATAGAAACAACAAAGACGGTTATTTGGATATACTCTGCAACGAAATGTTACCAAAAATAGCAGCGGAAAAGCTCGCCGAATATGTGGATGTTTTTTGTGAGGAAGGCTATTTCTCCGTGGCAGATATGGAACGTATTCTGTCCGAAGGAAAAAAGCACAATCTTACCCCGAAAGTACACGTAAACCAATTTAACAGCATCGGTGGAATTGCAGCAGCAGTAAAACACAACGCCTTGAGTGTGGACCATTTGGAAGTTTTGACCGATGAGGATCTGGAAGCGTTAAAAAACAGCAAAACTATGCCGGTAGCCCTTCCCTCCTGCTCTTACTTTTTAAGTATTCCGTACACTCCGGGCAGAAAAATAATTGATGCGGGATTGCCGTTAGCACTCGCCACAGATTACAATCCAGGTTCCACGCCAAGTGGAAATATGAATTTTGTGGTTGCCACGGCCTGCATAAAAATGCGCTTGACGCCCGAAGAAGCCATCAATGCAGCAACAGTCAATGGCGCTTACGCAATGGGCTTGAGCCGAACCCACGGCAGTATTACAAGAGGGAAAACAGCAAACCTCATCATTACAAAACCGATTCCATCTTACGGTTATTTGCCGTACGCTTTCGGGAGCAATTTGATTGATTCTGTAATAATTAATGGAAAGGAAGTGTAATGGGCTTTTTGAAAATTTATTCTGAAAAAGATGTTGCTTCTTTTATAAAAAAAAGAGCTGGAGAAACCAAGTTTGGCGAAAAGGTAACTTTTGTTGAAAAGCTCGAAGATTTAAAAAACCATTCTGCAAAATATGTTCTTTTAGGAATTCCCGAAGATATTGGTGTTCGCGCAAACTATGGAAATCCCGGAACTTCAAAAGCTTGGGAAGCCGCTTTAAAAAGTTTTTTAAACATTCAGCAAAACGACTTTGCAGAAGCAGGAAATGTAATTTTGTTAGGTGAAATTGATTGTGATTCCCAAATGCAACAGGCTGAAAATCTTCCAACGGAAGACGGGCATTATGTTGAAAAACTGGGGGAGCTTGTCTCGCAAATAGATCATAAAGTTTCCATTACCGTGAAAAAAATTATCGAGTCTGGGAAGTTCCCAATTATTATTGGAGGCGGCCACAACAATAGCTATGGAAACTTAAAAGGAACTTCCGAAGCTCTTAAAAGCCCTGCGAATTGTCTCAACTTTGATGCACATACAGATTTTAGGGCGTTGGGTCACCGCCATAGTGGCAACGGATTTTCATATGCTTTTGAAGATGGGTTTCTCAATCGTTATTTTACCTTCGGGCTCCATCGTAATTATACATCCCAATTTGTTTTCGATAGACTTTTGAAGCATAAAGATCGAATAAAATTCAGTCTTTTTGAGGATATAGCTATCAATGAAAAATTGTCCTTTTCCGAAGGAATCCAAGAAGCGGAAATGTTTGTATGCAACGCTCCTTTTGGATTGGAACTGGATCTGGACGCCATCGAGGATATGGGTAGTAGTGCTATGACGCCGGGGGGTTTTTCAATTAATGATGCGCGAAAATTTATATCTTATTTTTTAAAAAAAGAACATTGCGTTTATTTCCATATTTGTGAGGGTGCGCCACAATTGGGAAATTTTCCTGCCCAGGTAGGAAAAACAATTTCGTTTTTAATTTCAGATGCAATAGCTTAGAATTCAAAAAAATATTTCCAAATAAAGAATTATGAAACAGCAGTTAATAGAATGTGTTCCAAATATCAGTGAAGGCCGTGATGCCGAAAAAATCAAAGCCATTTCCCAAATAGTGGAAACCGTTGAAGGTGTAAAGCTTTTGGATGTTGATCCAGGAAAAGCAACTAACAGGACCGTGATCACTTTTGTGGGGGAACCAGAACCTGTTATTGAAGCTGCTTTTAGGTTAATTAAAAAAGCTTCGGAACTGATCGATATGTCAAAACACAGTGGGGCACACCCCCGTTTTGGAGCTACCGATGTTTGCCCATTGGTACCTATCTCTAACATCACTTTAGAAGAAACTGCCAAATACGCTCAAAAACTAGGTGAAAGAGTGGGCAAAGAGCTTGGTATTCCAGGGTATTTTTATGAAAAGGCGGCTAAGGAAGAAAAACGTAAAAACCTCGCCAACTGCCGTTCAGGAGAATATGAAGGCCTTCCGAAAAAATTGGTCGATCCAGTCTGGAAACCGGACTTTGGACCAGCAGAATTCAATGATAAAGTTGCAAAGAGCGGAGCTACGGCCATTTCGGCGCGGGATTTTTTAATAGCATATAACGTAAACCTCAACACCACTTCCACGAGAAGGGCAAACGCCATCGCTTTCGATATTCGCGAAGCCGGGCGTGTAAAACGGGAAGGAAACCCGATTACCGGAAAACAAGTTTTGGACAAAAATGATGAACCTGTTCGAATCCCAGGAAAGTTAAAAGCAGTAAAAGGTATTGGTTGGTATATTGAAGAATATGGCATCGCCCAAATTTCGTATAACCTTACCAATATTTCCATTACATCTATGCACGTGGCATTTGACGAAACCTGTAAAGTAGCCGAAAAGAGAGGTTTACGGGTAACAGGATCTGAACTTATTGGATTGATCCCCTTGCAGGCAATGCTTGATGCAGCAGATTACTTTTTAGTAAAGCAACAACGCTCTTTGGGAATTTCAGAAAGTGAAAAGATAAAAATTGCCATTAAATCATTGGGACTGGACGATTTAAAACCTTTCAATCCACAGGAAAAGATTATTGAATACATGCTTGACAAAGGCGAAAAAAAATTGGTCGATCTTAAGTTGAATGATTTTGCCGATGAAACCGCTGGGGAATCTCCAGCTCCTGGCGGTGGTTCCATTGCTGCCTATGTTGGCACTTTAGGAATTGCATTGGGAACCATGGTCGCAAATCTATCGGCGCATAAAGCGGGTTGGGACGAAAAATGGGAGTTCTTTTCAGAATGGGCCGAAAAAGGTCAAGCTTACAAAAACAAGCTGTTGTATTTGGTAGACGAAGACACCAATGCCTTCAACAAAATAATCGATGGCTTCAGGATGCCAAAAGGTTCCGAAAAGGAAATAAGTGACAGAAAAGCTGCTATTGAAGAAGCAACCAAATACGCCACACAAATTCCTTTTCAAGTAATGGAAACGGCCTATCAATCTATGGAAGTCATGCAAGCCATGCTAAAAGATGGTATGCAAAGCTCATTATCTGATGCAGGAGTGGGAATTCTATGCGCTAGAACTGCGGTATTAGGAGCCTATTTCAACGTGCGTATTAATGCTAAGGATATTAAGGACCGAAAATTTGCGGACGACATTCTTCAGAGAGCCAAGGAAATCTACACAGCTACTATTAAGGCTGAAAAAGAAACAATTGAATATATAGATGGCAAGATGTAAATCTGTATTTTAAATAGTATTGAAAAAGTAAAACTCACCAATACCTTTTATTAGTATCTTCATTTAAAAAGAATTATTTATGAAAAATTATATATATTTTCTCGTATTGACAATTGCTTTTGTTGGCTGCAAAAACAATTCAGAAAAAACCGAACCCGA